>JAJNBN010000259.1 GCA_021156225.1 Verrucomicrobiota bacterium
GTCCTCCAGCGTGTGAATAGTCTTGGTCGTTTCCGCCTCTTACTTCAACGTTAGAATACCAAACAACGGTGCTCGGGCCGGTATTCGTAATGGCGAATTCCCAAATCGGTTGTGGCGGTTGGTACCAAGTATCCCCCGTGGAAGCGACAGCGTGAATCGTCATAGAAGCTGGCACTTGGCGGCTGCGACTGGTGAGTAATAAAAGGATTAGCAGAAACAACAGGAGACAGCACAACGCAGCTTTTTGGCGATGGGACGCTTGAGGTTTAGTGTCCATGTCTTTTCGTCCTTGTTATGACTAATTAGGCATGGACCATCAGTTTTGGGCAAGGAGGATTTCTTACGATGAATCTGGCACACCTTTCAGGGTACGATTGGAAGTGGACGTTATCCGGTGGTGTCGCGCGCGCCTCGCTAACCAACCGGCTACAGGCTGTCATCCCTTCGGGATGGGGAGATGTAGCTCGGGCAAAAGTTTTATTGCGCGATGGAAATATTGCACATGTGGAAAGGGTGCGCGGGAGGGGTGGGGTTATTTGAGAGCGGTGGGTTAATTTTCACGTGGCTGCGGGTTAAGACAACCCGCGCTCCATTTGCACTTCTCTTCTTTCGGTGGCGCCTGTCCCACTACGCCGGGCGGCGCTCGGCGAACCCGATATAAAAATCCTCAGCCGGCACTGGGCTGGCTGAGGATGTCGGGCTCAGATCGCTATATCGACCTGAGGTTTGGTCTGACGATTTAGGCGCAAGCTTGGAGGCCTGGGCCAAAGGTCAGGTCATATTCTGGAGAGCTTGCCATCTTCTTTGCGGCTGTCGCGGACGATGGTGCCGTCTTCGGCGACGTGGATCTCGATGTTTTTGCCGGGCTGCTTGATCTCGACTTCATACACGACCTTGCCGTCGCGAGTTTCCTTGTCGATGTCCACGATGTCATTGCCAGCGGCTTCGCGTTTGATGGTCGCTTGCGCGGCGGTGGGCAGATCGGCCAACTGGGTGCCCAGGAAGAACGTGCGGTCTTGTCTATCAGCCGGTTTGCGATCCACGGTGGTCCGGTTGTTGCCGAGCTTGGTGTTATTCTCGGATTTCACGATCGTACCATCGGCAGCGATGTGGATCTGGGCGTTGCGGCCGGATTGGGAGAATTCGACTTCATAGACCGGCTGGCCGTTCCAGGTTTCCTTGTCGATATCCGCCACTTTACGGCCGGCGGCCTGTTGCTGGATGGTGGCTTGCACGGGCTGCGGAACGTCCTTCATGTCCACGCTTTGGAGGCGCGGGAAGCGGGGCACGTAATCGGCGGTCGTGGTCTTGGAGTCGTTACTTACCAGCGAGCCATCTTCGGCGATGTAGAGTTTTTTGTCCTTGGCATTCGGCTGGTTCATATCGACTTCGTAAACGGTGCGTCCGTCCTTGGTCTCTTTCTCGATGGTGATCTTTTTCACATCGGGACCCTTTTGGGCGGTGATGGTCTTTTGGACGGCGGGCGGGAGCTGGTTGAATTCAACCTTTTCGTCCGCGAAGGCGGGCAGGCTGAGTCCAAGGATCAGGCAGATGATAGTGTTTTTCATAGGTTGTTTCTTAGATTGGCTAAGCATAGGTGTTAATTGTTATGCCAAGCTCGCTTGTGAATTTTCATTAAGCAAATGGGGTAAAAACCTTCCTTGCGGGGGCGGGTAGAGCGTCCACGACCACCCATGCCGCGACTTCTACATTCCCTTCTGATTGGGCAGGCAGATACCAGCGACGGCAGGCGGGCGGGTTTCACTTGGCAGCACGCCATTTATCGAAACCCAGGAGTGCGATCACGCAAGCGACAGGAATGAGACGCAAAGGGAGTTCGTGTCCGAGAAAAAACTGCCAGCCGAAGCTGCCCCCAAGGAGGTGGTGCCCCAGATCAAGGGGAGAATGAGCAAGGCGGCTTGGGACGCAACGGAGGCCGCCGGTCCCCCGCCCCACTGCATGCGTCCGCGAGTCTTTATGATGGCACCGATGAGGTAATAGAATCCCGCGGCACTAACCGGCGAGTGGGGCTCGGGTCTGATGAGGTGACGATGCCAAGCAAAGGGTGCAGGGCCAACAAAGTCATAGGACTTTGTCTTTCTTCAGGGTGAGCATGCGGTCGCTGCCATCCGGGGCGCGCAAGAGGAGGTTGAAGTGGTGGCCGGGGATGAGGGTGCCGTCATCGAGTATGGTGCTATCGAAGCGGGTTTTGATGATGGCGGCGGGGCCGAGAAAGCGGTCGAGGGTGGCCTCGCGGGTGCCGGAGGTGAAGGTGGCCAGCAGGTCATCGAAGGCGAGCACACGTTCGGACAAGGGGCGTGTGGTGTCTTGGGAAGTGAGGGCCAGGGTTTGCCGACGCGATTCCAAACGGGAGTTCACACAGCCGGTGCACAGGAGGGCAAGCACGGCGGTGAGAAGGTGGCGATTCATGGCAAGTGCGTGGTTTTTGGCGGACCTCGGGGCGGACGGTCAGGTGTGGGTTCGTATGTGATCGAGATTGCCGCGATAGATACGGACTCCCTCCGTATCTCCGGAACGCTGACACAGATCAAGGGCTTGCTGGGTGAACTCGATGGCTTTCACCTTATCACCTGCGCGGAAGTAAGCGGCACCCAAGCTGCCGAGGGTGCGGGGCAGATTATTGGTGACGCCGTCGCCGCTTAATCCGCGAGTCCGTTCCAGTACTGCGTGCAACAAGTTGATGGCCTCGGGAGCGCGACCGCCATCCATAAGCGACTGGGCTTGCGCCAAGTCCTGTTGCCATTGAACGAGCGGGTTATCGGCATCGTCACCCCTGAGCAACTCGATGAGGCTGGAATCGCCGGTTTGCTGGAAGTGCGATGCGACGGCAATCAGGCCCTGGCAATAGCGGTCTTGGGCAGCGGGGTCGCGCCGCACCTCGGCAGGCACGGTTTGCCAGGCGGGAAAGGAGCGATGGATCTCTTCACGGTGTTGCGCGCACAAACGCGCCAGGGCTTTGGCATCCCGACGGTGGGCGGCCTCGATCAATGCGGCCGGCAACTCCTGGGGAAGCGGCGGTTGTTTTTTGAAGATATCGAAAAGTCCCATAAGTTGTGGAATGGTTTAGCGACCCAATGCCGCAGCCGCGCATAGGAGTCAACTTAAGGCAGCGCATGTTTGGGCGGCGTCAATGTCATAGCACGAGTGTTCCTCCGTCGGGTGTCCGAAAGGTGTGGGTATGGCCGATGCTCTCGTAAGCACAGGTGTAACCCAACGCCTTGAGCTTCTCGATGTCTGCGTCGGGGTAGTCGGTGAGGAAAAGATTGAAGCACGCTCGCGCGTCCGCGGACTCGCTCTCCTCCAACTGGAATTCAAAATCGTTTCGCTGAACCCGTGCTGCTCTCCCCTGCTCAAAGAATGGGACGAGCGGGTCGCCGTGCGGATTCTCCGCGATGGTGAATCCGAAATCTCGGAAGAACTTGATCATCGCGTCGTAGTTCGAGGTCGAGAAACCCAGAATATGGACGCTCGCACGGGCGGACGCGTCGCCACTCGTGGGGGGTGGCACGGGGCGTGAACTGCTTCTTTGTCTCATCGGGCATGTGAAAAAGGTAGTGAGTTGGGAGGGGCATACGCGAAACGTCTAACGATCCAAGGCCGCAGTCGCGGGAGGCAGTGCATGGTTAGCCGTCGAATTCATGGAACAACTCTAACTGAAATCTGCCTCAACCAAGACTCGCTCGACTTGGTGATGCGCTCCCGGTCGGCCTCTTGAACCCAATACTGCTGTCCACCGTAATCAACGCGAATGAGGTCCTGTGCCTCGCCGCTCTGCGGCGACAGAATCAAATGTGTCCTCTCCGAATTGAAAGTGTAGTGTCCTTTCTTCGTATGTCCGTCTCCGATGACATCGGTGTATGTGGTGTCTGTATAACTGCCATCGGCGCGCAACGCAATCCGGCGTCCCGCGTGGGAAAAGCCACCGCGATTGTCGAGCAACAAGACCCCGCTCTCGCGGTGGGATGTCGCGCTCGGATGTGAGCAGCCCGCCACTAGCAGGCAAAACAGAAACGCAACTGGCTGGAGAAGGCGCATGGCTCGACGGCTAACGACCCAGCGACCCGGCGCACGGCATACAATGATTGCAACCGCAACGCCCCGCCGTCCCGCACTCACGGGAGGTAGCGCATGTTTAGCCTGCATCGATCGCCTCCATCATGCGATGAATCACCCACTGCAACTTGTCCTGATTGCAGAAGTAATCATCAATCACTCCATGCCGAGTAAATCGCGACACATTGAAACCGTCCTCGATGTCGTTGTAGTAAAGGCAGGTCTCGCCGCCGACTGCGACAACCCAAAATCCGCCTCCATCATCTCCCCAAGGACTGAGCGCCCACTTCTGCGGCGTCACGCGAAGGAAGCTCCACAGCACGCGCTCCCTCGGTGACATCTTGGCCACGCCCGCATCGATCTCCTTTTGGAGTTCTTCGGAGGTGATGGGAGTCCACGTGGTGCTCATGCAGGCTAACGACTCAAGCTCAGCGACCCGGCGCACGGGACGCAACAATTGCCACCGCGACGCTCTCGCGGAGTTCGCTGCAGCGCTTGGTTAGCCTCATCGGTCGAGTTTCTTCTTTTCATGCTCCAAAAGATAATACTCCAACGTCACCCATGATCGCGTGCGCTCCTTCACATGTCTCCACAGGCGACGAGTCTGCTCAATATCTCCCTCCTCATAAGCCCGCACACCAGCGTAGAACAAAGCCTCCCACTCATAGTCATCGCACTGTTCCGGCTGCTCGTCGCGATAGCGGGCCTGCACCTCTGGCAAATCAATCTCCCGACGAAGCATCCGGGCGAGCAGAATCGAAAAATCTGCCCCCATAACGGGCCGCTTCTTGCGGAGCAGCTTGTCGAACAGAGCTTCCGCCTCCTCGTGCCAGTCCTCGTTCTTCAACCATACCGAGGCGAACCATAACAACAAACCCGACTGATATGTGCCGGTGCTGGAATACTTGAACTTCCCTCTCAGCGCCTCGTCACACGCTTTCGACCAAACACTGCCCGCGCCCTCTCTATCATCCATCAACCAAAGTGTAACGCCGAAGCCACAAATCCAAACGTCGCTGTGGGAAGGACCGTGCTCCCGATAGTCCAGCATCTCGCGCGTCGCGAACGCAGCAAGTGCCGCCTCGAAGTCGCCGCGCTCAATAGCAGGATGCGGCTCAGGCAGCTTCTCGTAGGGCCAGAAATCTTCTTGAGGTTCGCGCATGGAGGCTAACAGATATTAGGCCAAATTGTGGTTGGGTCTGGTCTGGCTGTGGTGCTGGCTGGGGAGTTCATCTTGGTGGAGGCAATTTAATCAGATGGTGGTTTTGGGTGTCGAGCGGGATTGTCGGAGCGAGGAGGTAATTCGGGAATGGATAGCCAATCGCCAATGGCCAACAGCCAAAAGGGTAAGGATGGAGGATTTGGGCAATTTCAAAGAAGGGAAGTTTGGCGCGGTCAGGACATGGGTAACACTTTTCTTTTACCTAGTTAAAAATTGGGGAGTTGATGGCGTGCTGAAAACGTGAAAAAGAGGGGAATTTTTGATTGGATTTTCTTCATGCCCAAAGGGTTGGGAGAAATGTCGCCGTGGGATAATCAATTTCAGTTGTTTGAGTGATGGTGGAGTGAGAAAGTGAGAGTGCTGGCAGCTCGCTGCTGGTAAAGGACGGGTGAACGGTGGTTGTGCTCTATCGGAGCGACATACAGCTACTGGAGAAATCCCAAGTCATCAAGCATCTCGATGTGATGTATTGCGTCGTTATGTCCTGCGTTGGCGGGGAG
>JAJNBN010000260.1 GCA_021156225.1 Verrucomicrobiota bacterium
TTTATAACATTGAGGAAGATGACTCCGAGGAAGGCACACAAAAGCTCGCTGAGATTCTAAAATCACAAACTCGCGAGGACGGCACCAAGCTCTACACCACCCTGCTCGGACTTACGCTGATGGTTTTCTACGTGTACGCGCTGCAATGCGTCAGCACCGTAGCCATCGTCTATCGTGAAACGGGCGGCTGGAAATGGGCCATCTTCCAGCTTGTTTACATGGGCGCGCTCGCGTGGGGCGCCTCTTTTGTCGTGTATCAGGGTGGGCGGTTGTTGGGATACCAGTAAAAGTCAGACTTCTACTGTTTCTTGTCTGCCATGGCTTTATCGGCCGCCTGCGCGACTTGCGCCCATAAATTGAAAGGCCTGCGGTTATTTAGGAAAAGCTTGTACGATTGGCTGGTCCGAGGCCCAAAAGGTGTTCCGGGAAAACGCGTGAAATATTTTCCGCAGCTTGCTTGACCCTGCGGGGGTTGATGCCTATAAATCCCTCCTCCGGTTGGCCCCGCCTCGGCGGATAAACAATCGGAGAAAGCTTTCGCGGAGAGATGGCTGAGTGGTCGAAAGCGGCGGTTTGCTAAACCGTTGTACGGTCAAAAGCCGTACCGGGGGTTCGAATCCCCCTCTCTCCGCCACTTTTTTCTTTCACTTTATCCTCACAAAAATAAGGGCAAGGCGATTGCCTTGCCCTCTGAAGTTTGCCCTTTAACCGAAGTTAACGCGGGGTGCCGGGTGCTGGCGCAGGACGCACCGGTTGGGGAGCACCAGGTGCCGGCGGAGGGGGCTGAACGGGTTGCGGCGCGCCTGGGGTGGCTGGGCCGGGTGGCACCGTTTGCGGCGGCCTGTTCGTCAAGCCGGGCGGACGGTTGGTGAAACCCGGAGGTTGATTGGTAAAGCCGGGTAATTGGTTGGTTCGGCCCGGTACTTGGTTCGTGAACCCGGGAATTTGATTGGTTCTTCCGGGAACCGCGTTCGTGAATCCGGGAACCCGGTTGGTGGCGCCCGGCGTAGAGTTGGTAAGGCCCGGCTGATTATTAGGGGCCACGGGCGTCAAGGGACGCTCGGCGGCGATAACGCTAACTGCCGCGGCAATCAGGGAGAGGGATAAAATCGTTTTCATCATACCACCTTAAGTTAGCAGCTTGAATACCGCCAGATGGGGATGTCCCCTCCAAGCTTATCTATCACTCCATTAACTGTTCGCTAGCAGGACTTTACCACCTGATGCAGGCATCCCGTAAGGCGTCCGCACGAAGGGGCTGGCGAGCCATCCGATGGTGCAAACCGCATGAACTAATCCTTTTTGCAGCACGCAAGGTGCACGCAAAATGCCCGCTTTTGTTTGACCTCCCTTGGGTTTGCGTTTCTCCTTTGAACTATGCGTATTCCCGGTGGCACTGAAGAGTCTGTTGAAGCAGGGCCGACATCCGAACCCCCTGGCAACAAGCCGCTTGCTCCTATCATCATGGGAGTAGTCGGCGCTCTTTTGGTGGTTTATGTGCTGATTTTCCGTCAGCCTTCCCAGCCTGTTACTGAGACGGACAAAGAGATTCTAGCAACGGGTCCTAGCAAACAGGGATCTCCTTTCGAAAAAGCCGGTGATCTCAAAGTGGGGCGCGAGTTGGCCCTACAAGTGTGCGGCTCTTGCCACATTTTTCCTGAGCCGGACGTCGCGGACCGCTTTACTTGGGCGAGTGAGATTCTTCCCCGGATGGATGATTGGCTGGGCTACGGCAGAGTCGGCTGGACCAATGAGCCCGGCGGCGATCAAGTGCTGGCGTCGGGCAAAGTCCCCAAAGAGCCGATGATTGATTTCGCCGATTATAAGATCATCCACACGTATTATCTGGCCACAGCACCGTTGACACCCCTGCCCCAACCCGCGAAGCCTCAAATCACCATCGGCCTGAAACAGTTTCGTATTCGGGACACGACTTATCGCAACGGCAAGCCTGTGACTACCTTGGTGAAGATCGATGAACAGGCCAAATTGCTCCTCATCGCGGATAGCGAGACTAAGAAACTGGCCGTCCTGAAGCCCGATGGAACTTTGGCAGCCTCTTTGGATATGCCCAATCCCATCGTCCATCTGCTGGAGCGCCCGGATGGTTACTACGGCACGATGATCGGCAGTGTTTACCCTTCCGATCTGGCCGAGGGCCAAGTGGTTCGACTCAAGGGTCCAAACAGCGGCGCCAAGGACAGTTCCGAGGTCACCAAAGTTTTGCTTACCAAATTGCGGCGTCCCGTGGAATCAATGGTGGCCGATCTGAACCAGGATGGCCGGGAAGACCTGGTGGTGGCGACCTATGGGAACATCCTCGGCAGTTTCGCCTGGTATGAGCAAAAAGCGGATGGCACCTATCAGGAGCATATGCTGATGGATCGGCCCGGTGCCGTAGGGGCGAAGGTGCATGACTTCGATGGCGATGGACGTTTGGACATTATGGTGCTGATGGCGCAAGCACGCGAGGGCCTCTTTCTCTTGCGAAATCAGGGCCAAGGCCAATTCGAGGAAAAAGCGATCACTGAAAAACATCCGGCATGGGGCATGTCCCACCTGGAGATGGTGGATTTCAACAAGGATGGCAAACCGGATCTGTTGGTGACCAATGGTGACAATGGCGATACGGGGATGTTTGCCATCTGCACCAAACCCTACCACGGCATCCGCCTGTATCTGAACGATGGTGGCGGCAAGTTCCATGAGGCTTGGTTCTACCCCTTGCACGGTGCCTATCGGGCATTGGCGAGAGATTTCGATCTCGATGGCGACCAAGATATCGCCGCGATCTCTTTCTTCCCCAACTACCTTGGCAGCTTCAAGGAAAGCTTCACTTACCTGGAGAATCTCGGCGGGCTGAAGTTCTCACCTTCCACATTCCCCGAAAGCATTTCCGGCCGCTGGATCACCATGGACGCCGGAGATTGGGATGGCGACGGTGATGCCGACATCGTGCTCGGCGCTTTCAACCGGTCTTTCGGCGACCTGCCCCAGTTGCTGGGTGATACGTGGGAAGAACGCGGCCCTTCAATCTTGATGCTGGAGAATACGGTCCGCTCTGCGCCCAAGAAATAAGGTAGGAATTGATGACCGGTTTAAGAGAGAGCTAATTTTGAAACGTATGAAGATTTCAGCAAGAATTCTCGCCCTCACCCTTTTGGTCGCGTTGCTTTCGGGTTGCACTAGCTTTGAACGCGAATGGCGTCATGCCCGGCTCGAACCGCCCGCTGCTGGTCAAAGCCTGGCCGGCCCTTGGCAGGGAACGTGGCTCAGTGGAGCCAATGGCCACACCGGAGAACTGCGGTGTATCGTCACCCAAAAGCAGACGGATGAGTATGAGTTCTGGTTCAAAGCAACTTACTGGAAAATCTTCCGCGCGCGCTATCTGGTGACCATGCCCGTGGAAAAGACTGCTGAGGGATGGACATTTAAAGGCCAAGAGAATTTGGGACCTTTGGCTGGTGGCATTTACTCCTACACTGGCAGCGTGAATGGCACCAACCTGAACGCGACTTATTCCTGCAAGTTTGACCACGGCATTTTCAAACTGAGCCGTCCTTAGGAGAATCCGTGTAAGCGGACGAGCTCTCATAACTTCCATTGATTAGTTTTCAATGGTATAAGCTCGCATAGAATCAGCCCCGCTTTTCCATTTCGGCGATGTTTAAAGGAAAGCTGGGAAAAAGCGCGAATAAGCGCGCTTTTAAATCCCCTCATTGATTAGCTTGCTTAATTCTCTGGCTTCATTTTTCCTTGCGAAACCTTTTAGCTCCGGCATCGTCTAAACTAGTGATGTCTAACCGACTTGGACTTCTGGCCATTATGCTGGCCGCGCTCTTTGGCGCATCCTGTCGCCCTCAAGTCGAGGACGACGGGGAGGATGCTACGTCGGCATTTGAACGGAAGGATATCGACAAGGAATGGGTTTCCGCTGCTTCCGGTCCGTGGGGCACTCTCGAGTATCGCCGTTTTTTCCTGCCCTTGCCTCAGACCTGGCTGCATCAAGCCCCCGCTCCAGAGCCTGCCGAATGGGATATACCCGATACCACGATAGAGAAGCTGCAAGCCATCATCGCCGCTACTCCGCTTTCTGAGGAGGAACGCCGGCTATGGCGGGAAACCTGCCGTGTGGAGCAAAAGGGTTCTGCCGTGCGAGTCCATCCGTCCGATGAGTTTCGGTGGGCCCTTCAGCCCAAGAGCCGGGCCATGCTCTACGTCTGGCTTTCCCAGTTCCCTGAGAATCAGGCGCAAAACTTCCCCTTCTGTTATCCCGCTGCCGATTTTGATGATTGGATGCGCGATCATCACCTGTCTGAGCAGCTATCCGAGAGCATCCGTCGTCTGGTCTATCCGGTAGGCATCTCCATTTGTTTTGCGGATCTGGACCTCATCAATAAACAGGTGACCGACAAGGCGATGCGTGAAGAATTATTGAGCATCCTTTATCGGCGTCCTTATTGCGAAGTCCGTGTCCGTATCGATCAAAAAACCGACTTGAACGCTCTTTCTACCTATTGGGGCGAGTGGCATCGAGTTGAGCGGGTGAAACGTAAACTCAAGGAAACTCTCGGGAACCAACCGCAAGCTCACACCTACCTCGCCAACATTCTCCCACCCTTGCCTCGTTCCCTCTTGAACACCTATCCGGCGGCCCCAAAAAATCCCAGCGATATCCCTCCTGACTGCTATTGGACGGCATTCAATTTTTTCAACCGCTCTCCGGACAATCGTTTCGCCGACACTGCTTTCATGGAAGAAGCCCTGGCCAAGTATCATGATCGAGTGGAAGGCAAGCCGCGTTATGGCGATCTGCTTTTTTTGGTGGACGCCTCCGGACATCCTCTGCACGGAGCGGTCTATCTGGCGGATGATTTTGTTTTCACCAAGAATGGCGGACATTTTACGCAGCCTTGGGTCATCATGAAGATGGCTGACATGAAATCCTGCTACCCCCAAACCACCACTTTGCGCGAGGCTTATTACCGCTGGAATCCGCAAAAGACTCGTCCCAAGTCCTCTTAGTCGTCATCGTCTGCACATGGTCGCTGGCGAGAAACTCTTGATCCTGCTCAAAGCGCCCCGTCGCGGCTTGGTGAAGACACGCCTGGCGTCTGAACTGGATGAAGACAGCGCATTGGCGATCTACCAGGAACTTCTCGATATCGTAATCAGCCGGATGGAATCGTTGCAGGACGTTGAGTTACATTACTCTCCGGCCGACGCGGATGCTCAAGTCGCATCATTCCTCAAGCCAGGTTGGAAAGCCTATCCGCAAACCGAGGGAGATCTAGGAGTTCGGATCCAGAACGCTTTCGCTCAGGCTTTTCAGCGTGGCGGCCAGCGAGTCGTTATGATCGGCGCAGATTGCCCCGAGGTGTGTGCGTCCGATATATCAGACGCATGGAGCGCACTCACCACACGCGACCTGGCGCTGGGGCCGGCCACGGATGGCGGCTACTGGCTCATCGGCCTCAGTAAACCCCAACCCCATCTGTTTACGGAGATCCGCTGGAGCACGGACACAGTCCTCACTAAAACGCTTGCCCTCGCCCAAACTAGCGGTCTCACTCACCATCTCTTACGCCCGCTTTCCGACGTGGATACCCAGGCTGATTGGAAAAATCACCTTGCCCGGCGTTCGGCGCAAAGGCTGGCCTCGGTGGCGGATTTTCGTTAGTATCATCACGTGATCCATTCCTTTCGCGACATATTGCAGAGGCATGGCTTGAAACTGCGGCGCGGTCGTCTGCAAACCTTGCAGATCAATGTGGGCCGCAAATGCAATCAAG
>JAJNBN010000261.1 GCA_021156225.1 Verrucomicrobiota bacterium
GACCGGCATGTGGACCATCGCCCCCACGGACTAAGTTAAGCGTCTGCTAAAAACATTCTGCGCAAGCGGAGGCCCTCAAGCCTCCGCTTTTTCTTTTCCCAGAGCGTGATCCCGCGACTGCGGGACCGCAGCAACTCAACTAAGCACAGCCAGGCCAGCTTCGCCAATAACCCCCTGCACACCACGCCTTCTCTGATTGAGTTTCCCCATTCGCTCCATCCCGCCCACGGACACCACTCACTTCTTCATCAGATACGCAAACAGATCCCGCAGTTGCTTCTCATCCAGCGCATCCACCAGCCCCTCGGGCATGAGCGAAGTATGCGACGCTTCGAGGGACTTTACCTGCTCACGCGCCAGGCGGATCTTGTTGCCCGTCGGGTCTTTCACCGTGATGAACTGCGGCGTGTTCTCTTCCAAGAAACCGGTGATGGCCTGATCATCCTTTGTGGTCACGTTGAAGACGGTATATTCCTCGCGGATGCCCAGGCTGGGATCGATGATGGCGGGCAGCATGAAGTCCAGATTGTCGCGTTCGTAGCCAGTGAGTTCAGGGGCGAGCTTCGCACCTTCACCGAATAGAGTGTGGCAAGTGGCGCAGAGGAGCGTGAAGACTTCCTTGCCCGCGACAGCGTCGCCTTTGCCCTTCGCCAGCAACGTGCGCACGGACTGGATCTTGTCCTCAATTTCTTTCGGGCTCTGGCGCAGGCGGCCCCAGTGTTTCTGGATGAGCTTGTCCAGCGCGGCATCCTTATGATTCTGAATGGCGGCGAGATTGAGCGTAGAAATCTGCTCAGGCTTGATCGTGCCTTTATCCACCGCAGCGAGGAGTTGCTGCGACCAATCTTTGCGGCTGGTGAGAATGGTCTGGGCCGTGGCGCGGAGCTTGACGTTGAGCGTGGGGTAAAGCTCGAGCACGGACTTGGCGATGTCTGGCTCACCGAAACGTTGCAGGGCATTCAGCAAATCGAGACGGAAACTTTCGGTCTTCTCCGTGCGGAGAAGATTCAGAAAAACCGGCACGGCAGCGGCCACTCGGCGTTCGGAAAGAAGTTCGAGATATTGGCGGCGATCTTTCGCGGGCGTCTTGGCATCCACGACTTTTTCCAAGGCGGCAGTGGCGGCTTGTTCATAGCCGAGGCGCGTGGCGAAACTGATGAGCTGGCCACTGGCGGGACGGGTTTTCCAGACTTCGGCGACTTGCTTGCTCAAGGCCGCGGGAACGGATTTTACCGTGTCACCTTGCAAGCCTTGCTCCATACCCTTTACCAATTTATCCACATCTTCCGGCGTGGGGGCCATGGCGAGGAGTTGGGCGGCGGTGTTCAGATTCTCTTCCGTGCGTTCGGCGGTGTAACGCTGGCCGAGGCGGGCGGTGATGTGCTGGCTGACGATGGGCGAGTGCCAGAGTGGAGTCTCTTTCAGCAAGTCCAGGATGAGCGAGCGGCCAGTGATGGCCTTGTCTTCCAGCGCCCACCAGAGCATGAGCGGGATGTGTTTGTCGTTCACGTCCTCTGCGCGGAGCATGAGTTCACGCAGGATGGGAATGGCATCGGCGGCAGGCAAGCGACGGCAGGAGGCGGCCAGTTGCACGCGCACATGGATCTCCCTTTCATTGCGAGCTAGCGCCACAAGCTTCTGCTGATGGTTGGCGAGGACTTGGTGCTGATCACCCAGCAAACGGATCGTCCAGGAACGGACATCGGGATTCGGATGGTTCAGCATTTGCACGGCGAAGTCACCATCGAAACCGCCACTGGCGTTCAAGGCCCAAAAGGCATCGAGCGCGAGCTGACCGGAGTTCTTGGAAACAAGTTCGCGCAAGGCCGCAATCAGGCTCTTATCCTTGCGGTCATAGAGCAGGCGCACAGCAGTTTGACGGAACCATTTGTTCGCGTGCGAGAGATACGGGATAAGTTCCTTGCTGCTCAACTTGCCGAGGTCGAAGGGGGCGATGGGTTTCGCACCCTTGGCTTGCAGGCGATAGATGCGGCCATGGTCGCGATCCCAAGTATCGCGCGGGTCCACGTGGGTGAGGCGACTGTCATACCAGTCCGCCAAATAGATGGCACCATCCGGACCACTGCGCGTGTCCACGATGCGGAACCAGCGGTCATCGGTGAGCATGAGCGGATCGAGGTCGCGCGTGCGATAGGTGGAGGTGTCCGGCAACATCTCCGAGGCGACCACGCGGTTCATGAGGGACATGCTGGCGACGATCTTGCCCTCCAAGGATGGAATCGCCCCGCCTTCATAGATGATCATGCTCTGCGCGAAGCGCGGCTTGTAGCCATCGTGCGCCATATGCTCGAACCAGCCGAAGGAATAAGGGTTCATGAGCGGACCGTGCTTGCCCCAGTTCTTGATGCCGCGGCTGCCCTGCTCGTAATGCATGCCGCGCGTGTCCCCATAGTTCGTGCCGGAGAAGGCGCGGCCGCGCTTGTCGAACTCCATGCTCATGGTGTTGCCGCCGCCTTCGGCGAAGATCTCGAAGACGTCCAGCTCCGGGTGATAACGCCAGATCGCCTGCCCCTCCCAATGCACACCTTTCACGGTGCCGGTGGTGGTGCTGCCATTCGCGCCGTAGAGCCAGCCGTCTGGTCCCCAATGCAGGCTGGTGGCGATGGCATGCGTGTCTTCCAGGCCGAAGCCGGACAGCTTCACCGCAGGCGGACCATCAGGAACGTCATCGCGATTCTTGTCGGGATAGAAGAGTAGGTAGGGCGGGTTCAATACCCATACACCACCACGGCCAACAGCCACGCTCGTGGCGATGTTCAGGCCATCCATGAACGTCTTGTGCTTATCGAACTTGCCATCGCCATCGGTGTCCTCATGGATGGTGATCTTATCTGCACCTTTGAAATGATTGGGCGGAGGAGGCGGGACTTTATCGAAGACGGCGCGGATGTATTGGTCATACTTCACGACCTTCAGGCCAGCGGGGAAGGGATACTGAAGATACTGCACCACCCACATGCGGCCACGTTCATCGAAATGGATGTTGAGGGGCTGGCGGATGAGCGGCTCGCTGCCCACGACCTGCACTTCCATGCTTTCCGGCACGATGAAATGTTTAAGCGTTTCCTCAGGCGTGAGCGGTTTTGAGCCATCGTTCAAGGCACCTTTGCCTTGGAATCGCTCTACGAAATCTTTCACCGCAGGATCAAACGGATCAGCCGCACGCGCGGTGAATGACGATGACGACAAAACAGTGAGAGCCAAGAGCGAAGCCGTGATGCGAGGCAGGACCTTCATACGCGTAAATGCTGACGCCGAGAATGGCACGGCCATTCAGGGGAAACAAGGCCGGTTGCACCGGCGGGCCACCATGATGAGAGGGAAAAGTCTGCCTCCTGATCCTGCAGTTGCTGGACAGCTACGTTTTGAGAGGAAATTTTCCGCTTTCAACTTATTTTCCGGCCTCTAGTATGCGCGGACATTTTGCTTAATTAAGCTCTGAATATGACAACCATCGTTGAAATCCAGTCCCGCGAAATCCTTGATTCCCGCGGCAATCCTACCGTTGAAGTTGATGTCGTCCTTGAAAGCGGCGCGGCCGGTCGTGCGGCAGTGCCCTCGGGCGCCAGCACGGGTGAGCATGAAGCCATCGAACTCCGCGACGGCGACAAGAAGCGCTACCTCGGCAAGGGCGTGAGCAAGGCGGTCAAGAATGTGACCACCAAGATCGCCCCGGAACTCGTCGGCCTGGACGCCCTCGACCAGCTCACGGTGGATAACATCATGCTGGCCATCGATGGCACGGAAACGAAGTCCAAGCTCGGTGCGAACGCCATCCTCGCTGTCTCCCTCGCGAACGCGAAGGCTGCTGCTGCCGCCCTTGGCCAGCCGGTGTTCAAGTATCTCGGTGGACCAAACGCCAAAGTCCTGCCCGTCCCGATGGCGAACGTCATCAACGGTGGCGCGCACTCGGACGCCCCGATCGATTTCCAGGAATTCATGGTGATGCCGCACGGCTTCAACACCTTTAGCGAAGGTCTGCAAGCCATCACGGAAATCTTCCACGCCCTGAAGAGCGTGTTGAAGAAGAAGGGCCTGAGCACCGCCGTCGGTGACGAAGGTGGTTTCGCCCCGAAGCTGGACAGCGCTGAAGCGGCCATCGAAGCGATCCTGCAAGCGGTCAAGGATGCGGGTTACAAGTCCGGCAAGAACATCTTCCTGGCGCTCGATGTGGCGGCCTCGGAGTTCTACACGGGCAACGAGACCTACGTCTTCAAGAAGAGCAGCGGTCGCAAGCTGTCTGGTGACGAGATGGTGGAATTCTACGCCGACCTGTGCGCGAAATATCCGATCGTCTCCATCGAAGACGGTTGCGCCGAAGGCGACTGGGTGACGTGGAAGAAGCTCACGAACAAACTCGGTGCGACGACGCAGCTCGTGGGTGACGATCTGTTCGTGACGAACACGAAGTTCCTGCAAAAGGGCATCGATACGGGCACGGCCAACTCGATCCTCGTGAAAGTGAACCAGATCGGTTCCCTCACGGAGACGCTGGACGCAGTCCGTCTGGCGCAGACGCACAAGTACACCGCCGTTCTTTCCCACCGCTCCGGTGAGACGGAAGACGCGACCATCGCGGACATCGCTGTGGCGACGAACTGCGGCCAGATCAAGACCGGTTCCCTGAGCCGCACGGACCGCACGGCGAAGTACAACCAGTTGCTGCGCATCGAGCAGTTGCTGGGCGACAACGCCGTGTATGCCGGTATGAGCGCGCTGCCGAAGGGCCGCTAAGCGTACGCGCTGTTGAAACAGCGATAAATTAAAGATCCCGGAAGTCGTGAGGCTTCCGGGGTTTTGTTTTGGCGGAGGGCAAAATAGGTAAAGTGGCTAGGCTTGCGTTTAAGCCGGAAGTTGGGGCAGCATAAAACTAACTCCGAAAAGGTTATGAGCGAATCCACAGAATCGCCAGAGTCTGCCTCTGCGGGCAAGACGTGGGGTCCGATAATAGTTTGCCTCCTTATTATTGGCCTGCTGGCGGCCATTGCGGTTCCGAACTTCATGAAGGCGCGGACCACGACGGCCAAGAGTGCCTGTGTGGCGAATTTGAAGCAGATCGACGGGGCCATCAAGCAGTGGGCTTTGGAGAGCCGAAAGACGGATGCCGATCCGGTGGACATAAAGGAAGCGGTGAAGTTCTTGAAAGGCGGTGTGCTGCCCAAGTGCCCGGCGGACGGGGTCTATTCCCCGGGAATCACGATAGGAAACAAGCCCACCTGTTCAATGGATGAGAAACTTCCCGAAGGGCATAGACTGCCTTAAACTGCACGTCGGCGAAACTTTGTATTCGCCTGTGCCGCTCGGTCCCAGTCGATCTCTTGAGGTTTGAAGTCCAATGCTCGTTTCAATGAGTGGGTGCGTTGCGTCTGCTCTTGGACGAGCTGTTCGATATCGAGGTCGACATCGGCAGGGAAGGGGTTGTGAGCTTGGATGATGTTCACGCGTTCCTTTCACCGTCGCTTGCTTTTTTCGGCCGAAGGGAACAGCATTGATAAAGCTTTTCCATGAACCAGCCTGCTGAGCCGCCTGAGCCGTTGCCCGGTAAGGATTCCCTGTCTTCAGCGCGGGGCAAGCCCCTAGTTCCAGTCTGGGTGCGGGTTGGCATCTACCTGTTGATCATCGGCTTGGTGGCCGCTGTTGCCGTCCCGAATTTCATGAAGCGTCGCACCACTGTTTCGGTGAACACCTGCATCGTCAATTTGAAGAATATGAATCGCGCCGTTCAGCAGTGGGCGGCGGCTG
>JAJNBN010000262.1 GCA_021156225.1 Verrucomicrobiota bacterium
AGGAAGATTCCCAGGTCATCGCCAAGTATCTCGATAACAAGTTTGAACTCGGTCTTTTCCCGCGTGAATTGCGCGGCTTGCAGAGCATTCTCTGGCGTTACATCGAGAATGACATCGAGGGCATCGGCTTCCGGTTGAACGACATCTACTATCGCGAATTCGTTCCTACGGTCAGCCATCTGGGCTTTCTGCGGCACAAGGAACGCAAGTTCGGCCGAGGCTGCATCGATCTCTGGAAGGCGCAGCAGAAGCTGCTCGTTGCCGAACTGGCCGCCAAACTTTCTCCCTTCGAACAGATGCTGTTCGACCGTCCCTACCTGTTGGATAACCGGCCGCGTTTCGCCGACTTCGACCTGTTCGGCATTCTCGGGAACTACCTCTATACCGGCCACTACCGTTTGCCCGCCGAGCACACCCAGCTCCAAGCGTGGTACAAGCGGATGGCCAAGATCAAACTGGCGGAATTGTCTAAGTGAAAAACTACATCCTCGACACCAACGTACTCCTCCACGACCCCAACTCCCTCCTGAACTTCCAGGAGAACAATGTCTTCATCCCGATCGAGGTGATCGAAGAGATTGACCGCTTCAAGCGCGAATCTTCCGAACTCGGCCAGCACGCGCGCATGGTTTCACGCATGATGGACGGCTTCCGCGCGACCGGCAGCTTGAGCGAAGGCGTCAAACTGTCCAACGGCGGCAGCCTGCGTGTCGTCTTCAAGGGGGCCAATGGCAGCAGCCGTCCGCCGATCAGTAATACGGTGGACAGCAAGATCGTCTCCTGCGCGCTGGATATCCAGGCGGCGGACAAGAAGATCCACACGGTGCTGGTCACCAAGGACATCAACCTGCGCATCAAGGCAGATGCCAGCGGTCTGCCTGCGGAAGATTACGAGACCGATCGCGTCAATATCTCGGAGCTCTACACGGGTATCTTCGACAAGGTCGTTTCGCCTGAGGTTATGGCCAAGTTCCGCGCGAACGAGGAATTGGAACTGGACGCCTCCATGCGGTACAGCCCGAGCGAATATTGCACGCTCATCGATGAGACGAATCCCAAGCGCACCGCTTTGACCAAGGTGGATCCGACCGGCAAGAAGCTCGTGCCCATCATCGATGTCCGCGAGGGCGTCTGGGGCATCAAGCCGCGCAACCGTGAGCAGCATTTCGCTTTTGATGCTTTGCTGGATGATAAGATCAAGCTCGTCACCCTGATGGGCAAGGCGGGCACTGGCAAAACATTGATGGCCATGGCTGCCGGGCTGAAGCGCACCATCATGGATCGTGAATTCCGGCGCGTGATTGTCGCACGGCCTACCATCTCCATGGGCAAGGAGATCGGCTTCCTGCCCGGCACGTTGGAAGAGAAGCTGAATCCGTGGATGCAACCCATCCATGATGCGCTTGAGCTGCTGAGCGATCTGAACATGGGCAACGAGCATCGTCGTAGTGGTGACTTGATGCGTTCCGGCTCCATCGTGGTGGAAGCGCTGAGTTTCATACGCGGCCGGAGCATCGCGAACCAGTGCATGATCATTGACGAAGCGCAGAACCTGACGCCGCTGGAGGTGAAGACCATCATCACGCGCGCGGGTGAAGGCACCAAGATCATCCTTACCGGCGATCCTTATCAGATCGACAACCCGTACGTGGATTCGGCGTCAAACGGCTTCAACTTCATCGTCAGTCGCTTCCGCCCTCATGCCATCGCCGCCCACGTCGAGTTGCAGAAGGGCGAGCGCTCGGAGTTGGCGGAATTGGCAGCTAATATTCTTTAGTTACTACCAGCGGATACGTAGGAGGCTGCGCAATCTTGCGCTGGCAACTGGCAAGAAGCGGTTGGTGGCTTTCTGGTGGCCGTGTCATGGTCATGCTAGCTGGGCCTAGGGATGGGACTTAAGTAAGCGCATCCCTGTGGCGATACACAGCTAGAGACAGACACATGGCACCGCAGGATTTTCGCGCTGAAAAGAAGCCGGTCGACCGCTCGTCGGCATCGATAGCGAATCGGCTTTTATTCATTTACCTCGCCATCGGCTTCCTCTGGATACTGATTACGGACAGTGGCGTGCATGCGCTGAGTTCCCACACCACGGAACACCTTGCCTTGGATACCCTCAAGGGTCTCGTTTTTGTCGCGATCACCGGTTTGATCATGTTTAAGTGGCTGCTCCAAAGGGAGTTGGTCCGCCGTGAGCAAACGAATGCGGAGTTGCAGTTCATTAAAAACCTGAACGAACTTTCCAATGATCCAGTTTATGTCTTGGACCCGGCGGATGATTTCCGGATGGTCCACGTGAACGAGGCGGCTGTCCGGCATTTTGGCTATTCCCGGGAGAAACTGCTGACCATGCACATCCGGGACTGGGATCCGGCTTATAACCGGGAGCGCGCCCGAGCGGGCTGGGAGAAAATCAAGACGGCGGGCTTTGCCGTTTTTGAAAGCGAGCATCATCTGGCTGACGGACGGGTGGTGCCCGTGGAGATTTCCTCCAATTACATACAGTATCAAGGCAAGGAGTATGCCGGTGGTTATTTCCGGGACATCGCGGAGCGCAAGAAAGTTGAACATGAACTCCGTGAATCACAGGAACGTTACCATCTGGCCTTGCGCGGAGCGGAGCTGGGCACATGGGATTGGAATGTCCAGACCGGCAACACCATCTTCAACCGGCGATGGGCGGAGATGCTGGGCTACCGGCTGGATGAATTGGAACCCCATGTGAAGACTTGGGAAAAAATCGTGCATCCGGAGGATCTGCCGGAGGTGACCAAGAAATTGCAGAACCATCTGAATGGGTATGCGAGCTATTATTCGGTCGAGCACCGGTTGAGGACGAAATCGGGCGAGTGGCTCTGGGTGCTGGCCAGTGGCAGCGTCTTTGAACGCGATGTCGATGGCCGGCCGGTGCGGGCGGTGGGCATCCATCTGGATATCGATGATCGGAAGCGGGCCGAACATCTGGTTTATGAACAACGCGCCATGCTGGAAGGTGTCCTCAACTCCGTGCCCCAAGCTGTGTTCTGGAAGGACCGGGACAGCCGGTATCTGGGCTGCAACCGGGTTTTCGCGCAGGCGGCTGGCTTAAAGGATACAGGACAGACCGTGGGCAAGACGGACTTTGATCTGCCTTGGGGGCCGCGCGAAGCCAGCGGATACGTTGCGGATGACCGGCAGGTAATCGAATCAAAACGGGCCAAACTGAACATCATCGAACCTATTACTCTGGCCGATGGTTCCCAGCGCTGGCTGGAGACTTCCAAGACGCCCTTGTTGCGGCCCGATGGCGAAGTGTTCGGCGTGCTGGGCGTATTCGAGGATATCACGGAACGGAAACGGATGGAGCAGCAGCTCCGGCAGGAACGCGATTTTTCCCAGTGGACCATGGATGCGCTGCCGGGGGTTTTCTATGTGCTGGAAAAGGACGGACGTGTGCGGATGTGGAACCCGCAACTGGAGCGCGTCACGGGTCGCACCTCCGAGCAGATCAATGGATTGAACTGCCTGGAGCTGTTACATCCGGAGGATCATGCCAAGACGCTCAAGGCCATCGAGGGGGTTTTCCTCAAGGGCGAGGATCAGGTGGACGCCCGGCTGATGGCGCAGGACGGTTCGTCGCATCCCCACCATTTTTGCGGCCGGCGTATCGAACTGGAAGGACGGGAGTGCATCCTGGGCATCGGCATCGACATCTCCGAGCGGTTGAAGATAGAGGCGCAACTGGACGATCAACTGCGCTTCCAGCAAACGCTCATGAACACCGTCCCGGTGCCGATTTTTACGAAAGATCTCGCGGGCCGTTTCCTGGACTGGAACAGGGCGTGTGAAAAATTCATAGCGATGAAGCGGGAAGATGGCCGGGGTAAAACGGTGGCCGACATCGCTCCGCCGGAGCTGGCTCAATTTTATCAGGAGAAGGACCGCGAACTGCTGGCCGATGGTGGGATACAGGCATACGAATGCAAGGTGCGCAATACGGCGGGAGAAATGCGCGACGCCATTTTCCATAAAGCCATCCTGACCGACCAGAACGGCACTCCCCAAGGAATCATCGGAGCCATTCTGGACGTCACTGAGCTAAAAAAGGTCCAAGAACATCTGCTGCTGCAAAAGTCCGCGCTGAACGCGGCGGCTAATGGCATCGTGATCACGGATGCCACCGGGAAAATCCTGTGGGCCAATCCGGCTTTCACCACGTTGACCGGTTATGCGGTGGCGGAAGTCACCGGACTGACGCCGCACGTGCTCAAGTCAGGCCGGCAGGGCGCAGAGTTTTATCAGCAGTTGTGGCAGACCATTTCTTCTGGCCAGGTTTGGCGTGGTGAACTGGTCAACCGGCGCAAAGATGGCACCCTCTACGATGAAGAGATGACCATTACTCCGCTGCATGACGCGACGGGAAAAATCACGCACTTTATCGCCATCAAGCAGGATGTCTCCCAGCGCAAACTGATGGAGGCACAGTATCTGCGGGCCCAGCGCATGGAGGGCATCGGCATGTTGGCGGGCGGCATCGCGCATGATCTGAACAACGTGCTGGCGCCCATCCTCATGTCCATCGAATTGCTCAAGGATATCCATCCTGATGCGGAGACCAGTGACATCCTGCGGAGTTTGCAGGATTCCGCGCAACGGGGGGCGGACATCGTGCGCCAAGTGCTGACTTTCGCCCGGGGCATCAAGGGCGAGCGGCTATTGCTGGCGCCCAAGCATCTGATCAAGGACATGGGACGGGTGGCGCAGGAGGCCTTTCCGCGGAACATCCGCGTAACGACCAATGTGCCAGGCGACCTGTGGAATGTCAGCGGAGATCCGACGCAGTTGCACCAGGTATTGCTGAACCTGTGCATCAATGCCCGGGATGCGATGCCGGATGGCGGCACCTTGCGGATCGACGCCCGGAATGAAACTGTCACCGGCATGCCCAGCGAACTGGGCATCCAGATGGCCGATGGTGACTATGTCATTCTCGTGGTGAAAGACACCGGCATGGGCATCCCGCCGGAGCTTCATGAGCGAATCTTCGAACCGTTCTTCACCACCAAGGAGTTGGGCAAAGGGACTGGTTTGGGCCTGTCCACCGTGATGGGTATTGTGAAGAGCCATCATGGCTACTTGCGCATCATCAGCGAGCCGGGCAAGGGGGCGGAGTTCCGGGTTTATCTGCCGGCGCTCAAGCAAGAGGTGATCCCTGTGGTTGCCGACGAGCACGCCACCGTGCCGGCCGGTCATGGTGAGCTGATTCTGGTGGTGGATGACGAGCCCTCCATTCTGGAGGTGGCCAAAGATATCCTGGTGCGGCGCGGATACCGGGTGCTGACCGCCTCGGACGGAACCGAAGCGCTGGCGCTGGTGGCGCAGAACCAGAGTAAGGTGCACTTGGTGATCACCGACATCATGATGCCGTTCATGGACGGCGTGGCGCTGGTCCGGAGCCTGAGGCGGATGGACCCGCAGGTGAAGATCATCGCCTGCAGCGGATTGGCTTCGGGTGCTTCGATGAGCAGCAAGGTGGATGAGTTACGCCGGTTAGGCGTGTCGCCGATCATGCACAAACCCTTTACCGCGCAGAAGTTGCTGGTGAATGTGAACCATGTTTTCCACAACGAACCATTGGAGCCCGATGAGCCCCCAAGGCTATAGTATTTGAGGCTGCCCGTGCGTTGACACACTTCGGGGAGCATCCTAGGTTGACCGGACCAATATGAGCGCCTTACTGGAGTCCTTGATAGAACTGATCCG
>JAJNBN010000263.1 GCA_021156225.1 Verrucomicrobiota bacterium
CATGTGACTTATTGGCAGGATAAGAATCCGGTGCTTTAATCACGAAGCCTGTGCTGAGGCAAACCCCTTTGACTATTATCGACTCCCCCAACGTCTGACAGAGGATTGATCATAATAAACCCATGAAAACCGCCCCACTCCCCTCATGGCTCCTCGCCCTGTCCCTCCTCCTCACGCAAGCGGCACTCGCCGCCGAAACCGCCTTCATTAAATCCGCGCTGGAGAAACCCATCCTCGATGTGGACAAAGCGTGGCAGGAAGTCGCCGACTACACCGAGGCCCGTGTGCCCCTCATGCCCAAGGTCCGCACCGCCGCGCAATGGGAGAAAGAATCCGCCCGCCTGCGCCAGGAAGTCTTCGACCGTGTCATCTTCCGCGATGCCACCTCCCAACAATGGCGCGATGCCAAGGTCGGCGTGGAATGGCAGGAAACGATCGAAGGCGGTCCCGGCTACAAGATCCGCAAAGCCCGTTACGAAGCCCTTCCCGGCCTCTGGATCCCCGCGCTCCTCTACGAACCGGAAAAACTCACCGGCAAAGTCCCCGTCATGCTCGCCGTGAACGGCCATGACGGCGCGGGCAAAGCGGCCGATTACAAGCAGATCCGCTGCATCAACCTCGCCAAGCGCGGCATGCTGGTGCTGAACGTCGAGTGGATCGGCATGGGCCAGCTCCGCACGGAGGGCTTCATGCATTATCGCCTGAACCAGCTCGACCTCTGCGGCGTAAGCGGCATCGCCGTCCACTTCCTCGCGCAGAAACGCGCCCTCGATCTCCTCCTGTCCCATCCGCATGCCGACACCACCCGCGTCGCCGTCTCCGGTCTCTCCGGTGGCGGCTGGCAGACCATCTTCTTCAGCTCGCTCGATATCCGAGTCACCCTCTGCAATCCCGTCGCCGGTTACTCCAGCTTCCGCACCCGCGCGAGATACATCAGTGACCTAGGCGATTCCGAGCAAACGCCCAACGACCTCGCCACCGTGGTGGATTACACCCACCTCACCGCCATGCTCGCCCCGCGCGCTGCGCTCCTCACGCACAACGCCACCGATCAATGCTGCTTCGCCGCCCCCCACGCCCTGCCCCCTTTGCTCGAAGCCGCGGCGCCCATCTACCGTCTCTTCGGTGCCGATCTGAAATTGCGCCACCACGTGAACTTCAACCCCGGCACGCACAACTACCTCCAAGAAAATCGCGAAGCCCTCTACCGCGCCCTCGGCGATTACTTCTATCCGCACGATCCGAACTTCACCTGGCAAGAGATCAACGTCACCAACGAAGTAAAAACCGCCGCTCAACTGAACGTCACTCTGCCTGCCGACAACGTGGATTTCCAAAAGCTCGCGCAGTCTGCCATGAAACAACTCCCGCGCCATGCCGACATCCCAACTGACGCGAACAAGCTAAAATCCTGGCAGAAAAACCAACGCGCCGAACTCGCCGCCATCGTCCGCGCCCACCCCGGCAAAGTTACCGCCACCAAACTAGGCACCGAAACCAAAGGCCAGACCACCGCCACCTGGTGGGCCCTGCGCGTGGATGACGCCTGGACCGTCCCCGCCGTGGAACTCATAAACGGCACACCGAATGAAACCGTCCTCCTCATCGCCGACAACGGCCGCAAAAGTACCCTCACCCAAGCCGAAGCCCTCCTCACCGCGAACAAACGCGTCCTCGCCATTGATCCCTTTTACTTCGGCGAATCCAAGATCTCGAAGCGCGACTTCCTCTACGCCCTCCTCGTCGCTGCCGTCGGCGATCGCCCCCTCGGCCTGCAAGCCAGCCAGGTCGCCGGCATCGCCCGCTGGGCCCACACTCAAAACGCAAACCAAACCGTGACCATTCACGCCGTTGGACCGCGCTCCAGCATGTTCACCCTCATCGCCGCCGGTCTCGAAGAAAAAGCCATCACTGGTGTGGAACTCACCAGTCCGCTGAAATCCCTCCACGACGTGATCAATCAAAACTGGTCCGTGGACAAATACCCCGAACTCTTCTGCTTCGGCCTCCTCGAATCCTTCGACCTCCCCCAACTCGAAGCCCTCGTGAAACCGCGCGTCGTAGTGAAGAAGTAATACGCACTCCAAAGCAATGCCCGCTCGACTTTCCCCTCACCTCCCGTATCCTCCCTCCCGTTCACCATGAAAAAACTGCTGCTCACGCTTGCCCTCATCGCCGTCACGCTGGCTTCCGCCACCGCGGCCGCGCCCATCAAAGTCCTCATCGTCGATGGCCAGAACAATCACGATTGGAAAGGCACCACGCCCTGGCTTAAGAAGTTGCTCGAAGACACCGGCAAATTCACTGTCGAGACCGCCACCACGCCTCCCGCCAAAGGCGACATGACGCAATTCAAACCCGACTTCTCCAAATACGACGTCGTCGTCTCCAACTACAACGGCGAACCCTGGACCGACGCCACCAAGGCCGCCTTTGAAACCTTCGTGAAAAACGGCGGCGGCTTCGTCGCCGTGCACGCCGCGGACAATTCCTTCCCCGAATGGAAAGCTTACAACGAGATGATCGGCATTGGCGGTTGGGGCGGGCGCAATGAGAAGAGCGGCCCGTATGTGAACTATTGGGAAGGCAAAATCGTGAAGGACCTCAAGCCCGGCAACGGTGGCAGCCACGGCGCCCAGCATGAATTCGTCGTCGAGACCCGCGATGCCAGCCACCCCATCATGAAAGACATTCCAGCCAAATGGCTGCACGCGAAGGACGAACTCTACGACCGTCTGCGCGGCCCTGCCGAGAATATGACCGTCCTCGCCACCGCTTTCGCCGATCCAAAGACCAACGGCTCCGGCAAGCATGAACCCATGCTCATGGTGCTGAACTGGCACAAAGGCCGCGTCTTCCACACCACCCTCGGTCATGCGCGCCCCGAAGGCAAAGTCGCCATGGAATGCGTCGGCTTCATCGCTACATTCCAACGCGGCACCGAGTGGGCCGCCACCGGCAAGGTCACCATCCCCGTGCCGAAAGACTTCCCCACCGCAGACAAAGTCAGCCTCCGCCCGGATGTAAAGTAAGCGAAGCGTAGAACGAATTAACGAAAGGCGCGTGATAACCTCACGCGCCTTTTTTATTTCTTCACCGCCGCGATCTGCTCCAACAACGTCAGCGCACACCGCTCCGCAAACGCGAGATCATTCACCACGCAATCCATCTCGATGACCGGGATGTCATACCGCAGGCTCTTCTTAAGCTCCTGCATGAACGCCTCATCCGCCGCCGCATCGTGAAACGCCCCGCCCGGCGCCGCGATCACACTGAATCCCTTCTGCGGCAGCAAGACTGTGAGCGGCCCCTCCGATAGATTCAACCGCTCCGCGATCATCCGCCCCATCGTCCGGTTCTCCTCCACATTCGTCCGCATCAAGGTCACCTGCGGATTATGCTGATAAAACTTCCGCCCTTGATGTTTGGCTGGAACCGATTCCGGCCCATGAAAATTCACCATGTCCAGGCAACCCGGCGCTACCACAGCCGGAACCCCTTTGCGCGCCGCCGCCTCCAATCGTGTAGGCCCCGCCGTGAGAAATCCACCCGCCACTTCATCCGCCCACTCCGTCGTGGTGATATCCAGCACCCCACTCACCATGCCGGATTCGATGAGCGATTCCATCGTGCGCCCACCAGTGCCCGTGGCGTGGAAGACGAGCACTTCATAACCCGCCGCTTCCAAAATCCCCTTCGCATGATTCACCGCGATCGTCGTATTGCCGAACATGCTGGCCACGATGATTGGCTTGTCCTCCCCTTTGGGCGGTTGCGCGCTCACCATCCCGCAAATGGCCCCCGCCGCCCGCGTCAGTATTTGCCGTGAGATGCGATTCAATCCCGCGACATCCACGATGCTCGGAAACATCACGATATCCTTCGAGCCCACATATTGCGCCGTATTGCCGCTGGCCAGCGTGGACACCATCAGCTTAGGAAACCCGATGGGCAACACCCGCATCGCCGCCGTGCCGATGGCCGTGCCGCCACCACCACCTAGCGAAATCACTCCCTCAATTTTCTTCTCCGCCACCATCTTCTCCAGCACAACCGCCGCCGCCTTCGCCATCGCCGCTACCGTTTCACCCCGGTCTTTGCGCGCTTTCAATGCCGCCAGATCCACACCGGCAGCCGCCGCCACTTCTTCACACGTGATGTCTGCTTTGATCTGTGAAGCCTCAAGGGCACCCACATTGATGAGCAACGGCTGATGCCCTTGGCGGCGGATTTGTTCCGCGACAAAGGCATGCTCTTCCCCTTTGGTATCAAACGTTCCCAGAACGGCAATGGTGGACATGCCGTTATGAAACAGAATCGCATTCCAGAAGGCAAACAACTACGCCTCGTCAAAGCGGGCAAGCAGCTTGGAGAAATACACCAGTACCATGATTCACGCACCCTCAGAGCAGCCGCGCATCAAAAGCAAAATCCTCCGGCTCGCCCAAATGAACCTTCTTAAAATCACGATGTGCCGGATTGAACAGGTAGTTAAGCTCCTCTGGAACAATCGCACTCGGCACCGCCAGCACCGCCGAGCGTTCCTCACGCACCCAGCGGTCCACCAGCCGCATCGTCGATTGTGTCGGCGGTTCCGCCCGCCAGTCCGCTGGTAATTGCGCAGATGGTAACCGCTCCAACAATTCCTCGCGGAAACGTATCCCGACAATCTTATAGCTGAATTGCACCGGCGGATTGAGATGCACCAGCGTTTCCAGGGCCGCCAGCGATCGCGTAGCACTGGTATAAACCACCCTCACGCCTCGTGAATTCCAGCGCCCGCCAAACAAGGCCGCCCCCTCGCCAGTGAAAGCGGTGGTCGCGTGCTTGCTCTTCACGATGCGCCAGGCTTCCAGCATCACGAATAGACCCCGTATTCGATGCGGCCCAGCAGGTCTTCCACCTCACGCGCACCGATCTCCGTCCCGGCATAATCCAGCGGTACCGCCCCGCCCAGCCCCACTTGCGGCGAAGACAGCCATCGCCGGGCGTTCTCCTCGGTTTCGAAGACCGTGACCGCCCGCCCCATCAAGCGGGCGAAACGGATTACCCGGTCCGATTCCTCGGGCGTCAGCCGGCCATCCAGCTTGCGGCGGTGCAAGGTGGCTTTGGACATGCCCAGTTTGAGCGCCAGCCGGTCCAGGGGCAGATCGAGGCTGGTTTGCAGGGCCAGCAGTTCATCAAAGGGAAGGCCCGCCTGCACCCGCCGGATGAGGTCGGGCGCACTGGGGGCAGGAGCATCATGCATGACCAGCCCGCTCACCAGTTCGTTTGGTGGCGGGTAGGTGATCCCTTTCTTTGATTTGCTCACCGTCCTATTCATTTGATACTTAAAATAGTTTCACATGCAACTTTAGTCAATCGGAATCATTTCTCCTTCAAAGGAGGCTGGTCAGCAGAAGTAACCAGCGGTCAGCAGTTCCATTTCTTCGGACGGCTGTTAAACTCAGCGCATGAAGCATCCCCTCTGTCTTTGTGTTGGTGCAATGCTGTCGCTCTTCGCCGCCTCATCGCTTTTTTCGGCTGAGAATCATCTGCGCGGTTATTCCATACCCTTGATCGATCTGGCTGCGAATACCCAGCGCCAGGTCATTGTTGATCGCGAGCCCGGCCAGTATCTCGGCCATCCCACGACGCTCCTGCTGGAGGACAATAAGACGATGCTCATCGTGTATCCGAAAGGCCACGGCAGCGGTCCCATCATGTACAAGCGCAGCACGGATG
>JAJNBN010000264.1 GCA_021156225.1 Verrucomicrobiota bacterium
TGAGCCGGAAACCGGTCTGTGCACGCGAGGGCCTTGTGAAGGAGCTTCGCTGAAAGCACTGCTCATCGCAGTGCGTGAGGGCAAGGTCTATCTGCTCGTCACTGATGAGACGGCCTGAATCAGGCGGCGAGGAGAATGCCTTCCTCGATCAGCAGGATGGGCAGCTTGTTCACGATGGGATAGATGACCTTCCGGTCTTCACGGATCAGCGCGCCATCCAGCGGCTCTTTTAAAGCGTGACCGGTCCGGTTCTTCAAACTGCCCGCGGCAATCTGTTTGTTCAACGTTTGCACGAGGGAGCCATCCGCCAGTTGCAGCGGTTGATGCGATTCCGGGCAGCAGAGGAGGGAGAGCAATTTGGCGTCGATCATAGAATTTCACTGAGGGCGGCGGCTTGGGCGGCGGCGATGACTTCTTTCACGGGGACATCAGCAGCGTAGGCGAGCCGTTTGCAGGTCTCGTATTCGGGCGCGCGCTGGATGGGTTTGCCATCGAGACGGCCGACTTTGATCTCAACGGGACCGTAAGGGGTCGTCACCACGATGATCTCGCGACGCAGCTTGCGGCGTTCGACGTGGCTGCGGCGCACACCGAAGGCACTCGTCTCGCACAGCATCAGCCGGGTAAATTTGTCCGCCTCAGCCTGGGTGCAAAGAACACTCAGCAGAACACCGGGCCGGTTCTTTTTCATCTGGATGGGCGTGTGAAACACATCCAGGGCCCCGGCGGCCAAGGCTTTTTCCACGAAATTACCCAACACTTCAGCGGGGATGTCGTCCAGATTGGTTTCCAGAACGGTGATGGTGTCCGTTTCCCAATCATGCGCCGAACGCGCATCCGCGACACCACCTAAGACGGCGCGCAGGACATTGGGACGGGTTTTATTATCGCGGGTGCCGAGGCCGTAACCGATGCGCGTGGCCACCAGATTCTGCATGGGTGCGAATTCCTCTACGAATTCTGCGAGCAAGGCGGCACCGGTTGGTGTGACGAGTTCGTGCGGTTCCTCGCATTGGGTGAGGGAAATGCTGCGGGCACCGAGGATCTCCAGAGTGGCCGTGGTGGGAACGGGGAAGCGACCATGGGCGCAATTGACCCAGCCGGTGCCTTCGACAACGGGAGCGGCGAGCACGCGCGGTTTGCCGAGCATTTCCAACGCGATGCAAGCACCGACGATATCCACGATGCTATCCACCGCGCCCACTTCATGGAAATGCACTTCTTCCGGCTTCATGCCGTGAACTTTGCCTTCCGCCACCGCGACGCGATGGAACACCGCGATGGCGCGGCGCTTTACCCAATCGGACAGCCCGCTTTGATTGATCAGTTGCTTGATCTGGGCGTAATTGCGGTTCGGGGAGTGAGCGTGAGTGTGTTCCGGACCGTGACCGTGGCTGTGGGAATGACTGTGATCGTGACCATGAGAGTGCGAATGGTCGTGCTCATGGGCATGGGAATGATCGTGTGCGGTGTCGCACTCCTCATCCGCCAGATGAACATCGAATTTCACTCCTTCGATATTCGACTTTTGCCGGCGGGCCGTGGTGATGTGGTAGCCGGAAACACCGAGCTTCGTGATCTCCTGTTTCAGCGTGTTGAGGTCCACGCCGAGATCGACCATCGCACCCAGAAACATGTCACCGCTGATGCCGCTGAAAATATCGAGATAAAGCGTTTTCATTTACACTGCCAAACCGAGCGCTTAGCCGGCGGCCAAGGAATTGATCTGGCTGGCAGCATAGCCCGCACCGAAGCCATTGTCGATATTCACCACGGTCACGCCGCTGCCACAACTGGTGAGCATGCCGAGCAGGGCGGCGAGTCCGCCGAAGTTCGCACCATAGCCGATGCTGGTGGGCACAGCGATGACGGGGCGGGATACCAGACCTGCTACCACACTGGGCAGGGCCCCCTCCATGCCCGCAACCACGACGAGCACGTTGGCCTTACGCAAATCATCCACGCGATTCAACAGACGGTGCAGACCGGCCACACCGACATCATAGATACGTTGTATGTTATTGCCCATCGCTTCGGCGGTCACGGCAGCTTCCTCGGCCACGGCCAGGTCACTGGTGCCCGCAGAGACGATGGCCACGATGCCCGGACGTTTGGGAAGAGGCTTTTTCTCGATGAATACACAACGGGCAGTCTCGTGATGGGTGGCCGCTTTGAATTTGCGTTTAACCAGCTTGGCCTGCGCCTCATTCACGCGGGTGATCAGCACGCGATGGTTGCGCGTCAGCACGGTTTTAGCGATGGCAGCCACTTGAGCGGGAGTCTTGCCACTGCCGAAGATGACTTCGGGAAAGCCGTTGCGCAGATCGCGGTGCGTATCCACTTGCGCGAAGCCGAGGTCTACCAAGGGTGCGCCTTGGAAAGCGCGGAGGACTTCGGCCTGGCTCACTTCGCCAGCGCGAAAACGTTCCAATAATTTGGCGGCTTCGGAGGTGGTCACGGTGTTGAAAAGTATCAATGAGTGGCAGCAGGCGGAGTGATTACCTGAGTGTCATCCGATGGCTTCGTATCGCCCGTGCCATCCAATGATTGCTTGGAGGTTTCCACCTTGATGTAGTGCAGGATCACTGGAGCGAGGATCATGCCGGGAATGCCCATCAGACGTTCCCCGAGGATGAGCGCGAGCAGGGTCAGCCACATGGGATTCTTGATGCGGTCACCGATGATCTTGCTGTTCAGGAAATACTCGAACTTATGGATGGTGATCAGGAATCCTAGGGCGATGGCCGCCATCTCGGGTTTGACGGTGAAAGCGACACCGGTGATCAACGTGTTGCTGATGAGATTGCCGATGATGGGCAGCAATCCGCAAAGGAACGTGGTGATCGTCAGCAAAGCGGCATGTGGCACGCCGGCGGCGTAAAGGAAAATCGCCGTCATCACCGTGTTGATGGAGGAGATGAGGAGCTGTGCGCCCATGACGCGGGCGAAGCTCTCAAAGAAAGTACGGAAACGTTTACGAATCTCAGTCGCGGTCTGGGCCCAGAGATTGTTACGGGCAGCTTGGGATTGAGAGTCAAAATCCAGCCGGGAGTTCAGAAAAAGACTGACGGCCACGACGATACCCATGATCAGATACACGACCTGAAAGGTTATGGCGCGGGCGAAGCCGCCCAAACGGGCTGATTGCTCCTTGGCCTCCCGGATCAGTTCCGCCTTCAAGCTCTCGTAGTCGCTGAAGGGGAGCTCAATGCCTTGCTTGTCGGCATAATCCACGATGGCGGGGACTGTGTTATCCGCGATGATCGGAAAAGTATCGTAGGCCTGCTTGGTAAAAAAAATCAGGCCGATCGCGGCAGTAGTCGCCACCAAAGTGAAGAGGATGACGCCCAAGGACTTGCTTTGACCGAATGAAAGCACGCGCATGGACAGGTAGCTGAACAAAATGGTCAGCAGCAACGTAGCCATGCTCAGCCACCCCACCAGGAGGAGCAGCACAAACATAAAGGCGTACGAGATGCGAATTTGCTTCGTCATGTTGCTGTTTTAGATAGCACGTTCTGGCAGGGTTGAAAGGGCAAAGCGGCATTTTGCCCGGTTTCCGCCGCAGGATTGAACCAGACAGCTTGAAAAGATGTCCTTTTGAAGGACAGTTCAGGGATTGCCCCCGCCGGGGGTGTTGTGTATTGTGTCGGGCCTTTTGAAGTATAAAGAACGATGAGCACTCAGGAGTCAGATGAAAAGAAACCGGTCAATGGACCGGTGAACGAAGAAGCAGGCGATGCCAAGGCCGGGCCGGCCTTGTCGCCAGAGCAATTGACGCAACTGCTGGACAAGGCCGCAAAGGCGGATGAATTGCGGGACCAGTTGCTCCGTACCGTCGCGGACATGGATAACCTGCGCAAGCGCGCCGCAAGGGAAAAGCAGGACGCCATCCGCTATGCCAACGAATCCGTGCTGGAGAAGCTGGTGCCGGTATTGGACAACTTTGAAGCGGCCGTGCTCGCTACCGCTTCCGCCGAAGGCGGTTCCGTAGATGCCCTGAAGCAAGGGGTCACGATGATTCTCAGCCAGTTCAAGAACGTGATGGCGGAGGCCGGTCTCGAAGAGATCAACGCGCAAGACAAGCCCTTCGACCCGAACCTGCACGAGGCGGTTTCCCAGCAGGTCAGCAAGGATGTGCCCGAGGGACAAGTGATCCAGCAATTGCGCAAGGGTTATAAACTCAAGGACCGGCTCTTGCGCCCGGCGACGGTAGTGGTGTCGAAGAAGGCTTAAGCCTGACCTATGGCTAAACGCGATTATTACGAAGTCCTCGGAGTGGAACGGGGGGCGAGCGCTGATGACATCAAGAAGGCGTATCGCAAGATGGCGGTCAAATTTCACCCGGACAAGAACCCGGGTGACAAGGGGGCCGAGGAAAAATTCAAAGAGGTAGGCGAAGCCTACGAGGCGCTAAGCGATCCGCAAAAGCGCGCCGCCTATGACCAGTATGGTCATGCGGCCTTTGATGCGCGATCACGCGCCGGTGCAGGGGCACGCGGCGGCGGCGGCTTCCACGATCCATTCGACATCTTCCGGGAAGCCTTCGGCGGTGGCGGAGGTGGTGGCGGCAGCATCTTTGAAGAGATCTTCGGCGGCGGTGGACGCAGCGACCCCACGGGGCCGAAGCGCGGGTCTGACCTGCGCTATGATCTGGAGATCACGTTCGAAGAAGCAGTGCTGGGCGCGGAGAGGGAAATCGCCGTTACCAAGCTCGAAACGTGCGAAGGATGCAGCGGCAGCGGAGCTGAGGATGGCTCCAAGATGCGCCAGTGCCAGACGTGCGGTGGCCGCGGCCAAGTGGTGAGTTCACGGGGAATTTTCAGCATCGCGCAAACGTGCCCGCGTTGTGACGGGGCGGGACGAGTCGTCGAGAAGCCCTGCCGCAAATGCGAAGGTGCTGGTCGGCGGGAGAAGGCTTCGAAGATCAAGCTGCGCATCCCTCCGGGTGTGGATACGGGCGTGCGTCTGCGCCGGGCGGGTGAGGGTGAGGGCGGTATGCGGGGCGGCACCTCCGGAGACTTGCATGTGGTTCTGCACGTGCGGCCGCATGATGTCTTCCAGCGGGATGGTGACGATCTTATCTGCGAGGTGCCGATCAGCTTCGTGCAGGCGGCCTTAGGCGCTGAACTCGAAGTGCCGACGATGACGGGCAAAGCCAGCATCCGCGTGCCGATCGGGACGCAAAGCGGCACGATGTTCCGCTTGAAGGGCCGGGGCGTGAAGAACCTGCAAGGGTATGGCACGGGCGATCTGCTCGTTCGCGTGTCGGTAGAAGTGCCTACGCATCTGAACTCAGCCCAACGGGCGAAGCTGGAGGAGTTTGCGCTGCTGTGCGACGATAACGTGAATCCGAAGAGCAAAAGCTTCTTCGAGCGCGCCAAGAATTTCTTCCGGTAACCTACTTAACCCTGATCATGCACCGCTTCTTTGTGCCATCGGCAGAGCTGCGGCAGGTGCGCTTTCAACTTCCGGAGGCAGAGGCGCGTCATGCGGCCCAAGTCTTGCGTGTAAGAGCCGGCGATAAAGTGCAGGCACTCGATGGGGCGGGGCGCACGTATGATTGCACGGTGGATGCAGTGGAGCGGCGCCAAGTCTGGCTGAAGGTGGCGCATGAGAACTTGGTTCCAGCACCGAAGGTCGCGGTAGAGGTGTATCCCGCCGTAGCCAAAGGCAAGGCGATGGAGATCATCATCCAGAAACTCAAGCAATGCGGCCGGGAATGGTTGCCAGAGGTGACTTCCCCACGGCCTTTTAAACAATGTCTCCCGTCGGCGGGTGAGGCCTCCTGTTTGAATCTAGTCGCGGCTTTGAGACCGGGAGCGGTTTTGACCGGGGAGCGTATTTCGGCCTATTTCAACACTCACGGTGCCTTGCCCCGGACAATCCGGTTGTGGGTTGGCCCGGAGGGTGATTTCTCAAGTGGCGAGTATCAAGACCTTGCCGCGCACGATGTCCTGCCCATTACCTTGGGAACCCACGTCTTGCGGTGCGAAACGGCGCTGCTGGCCTTGCTCGCGGTTTGCCAGCACGAGATCGCTGTCCGCAGTTAGATCGTCACAGCGTGCCTTGCAAGGCCTGGGCATAACCAGGCAATGCTTTCAACACTTGGAACCGGTTGTCAGTTTGCACAGTCTTCGAGAGGTTTCCAGCATTCGGATCCTTCGCGAGCCGGGCATTGCTCAACTGGATTGCTTTGCTCAGCGCTTTCAACGCCTCCTGATGTTTCGCTCCCCCCAATACGCAGCGGATCGCGGCCAGGTCGTACCAGGCCTCCGGGCTCTCTGGTAACGAGACGGTCAGTTTCGTCAGCGTCATTTCCAGTTGCCTTACATCACCGATTTGAGAAAGCAAATGTGCGATGGTCGTCAGCGACGCGGCGTCCATGTTCGTCTGCTGCAAGAGCGTACCGAGCAATCGTGATGCCT
>JAJNBN010000265.1 GCA_021156225.1 Verrucomicrobiota bacterium
TACCCGCCGCGCAGAAGCTGGGGCATGCTGCGTTCAAAGGGAACTAGTCCGCTGGGCCTGCTCGCACTGGGCGCACACATAAACCACCGCCCGCTTCTCTCCGTGCAAGTTGATGTCCGTGGCCGGCAGGCAATCTCCCGGATGCGGATACTGTTCCGTCCGCCGTTTCCATTCACCCTGTCCTGCTTCCGCCTTGCTCATAGGGATCATGCCGTAAGCGATCGGCACCGTGCGGCGGGTCATGGCGACCTGGTGAACTTCGCAGGTGCTGGATTCGCCTTTCGTATAATCAGGGGTATGGCAGCCGCAGAGCACGGCCAGTAGCGCCATCAAAAGGAGCTGTTTCATGAACCATTGGACGGAACCCATGATGAAATACTCCCCGCTAAGGCTCCACGTACACCGGCATATCAATCCAGATGAGCTTGCTCAAATACGCCGCATTCCAGTTCGCCAACCGGAAGCACCCGTGCGATTCCGTGCGCCCTACCGCCTCCGGCGATGGTGTGCCATGAATGCCATACCCCGGCTTGTCCAACCCGATCCACGCCACACCCACGGGATTGTTCGGTCCTGGCTGGATCATCAGCGGCTTGCCGATTTTCTTCGCCTCTTCGGACTCGGGAAAGATCTCCGGATTGAAACGATAGTTCGGGTTCTCCGCCGCCACCTTCACGCGCACCACACCGATGGGCCGCTTGTCCACCTTCTGCGCAATGCTGCATGGGAACTGCGCCATGAGCCGGTCTTTTTGATCAAACACCTGCATGAGCCGAGCCGAGAGCAAAATGGACACGTAAGCCGCGCGTCCGGCTGGCTTCGGCGAAGCCACATTCGGCACGGTCAAAGCGGTTCCGGCCGGAACCACGTCCCAATTTACATCTTTGTTCAACTGCTTGATGAGCGAAGGATGTGCCTGAAACTTTTCTGCAACCAGTTCGAGGATAGTCTCATGGTTCAAGCGATCCTGCTGCGATTTACCCATCCACGTTTTGCTCAAGGGGCGCAATGATCCTACGTCTTCCGCCGTCACCGTGTAGGTCGTGTAAAGCGGCAGCTTGATCTGCAGCGCATTCTTCGTGGCTGTATCCAGTTCGCCTGATTGCGGGATGCCGCTGCGTTGCTGAAATCCTCGGATGGCCGCGCGCGTTTGATAGCCGATTGCCCCATCGATGGAACCTGCGGAAAAGCCCAATCGTGCCAAAGCGACCTGCGCCTCCAGCGTCGTCTGCACAGTTCGCGAACCTTCCGCGACCATCACATTGGTCAGCACCGTGTTGCTGGTGACGATCGGAATCGGAACCGCCACCACCGGCTGATTCGTGGAAAGGGGGCGGGCAATCTGATTGGTGCCCCCCGGCCGGACAACCTGATTCGTCGTCGTGATGGGATTGTTGGTCTTGGCATCCAACCAAGTCAGATTCGTCACCACGCGATTGGAGAGCCCTTGCCAGCCTTGATTCGTGAGTAACACATCCGGTGCGCGCTTGATGCGCTCCACATCGACATATTTTTCGATGACCGGTGGCTCATGTCGGGCGGGATCATTGAGCTGCCACCAGTACCACGCCACCAGTCCCGCAATGGTCAGCACAAACAGCACGAAGATGCGGGAGACGATGCTGCCTCCGCCGGACTTCTTTTTGCCGCCGCCGTTACTACTATTATTGGGTGACTTGGACGCCACGCGCAGACTCTAGCCACAAACCGCCGCGGATTCCAAAGGAAGAAAACAGCCTCTCGGAAGGCCAACCACATACCCGTATTCTACGGTTTATTGGTTGGCCCGCCGGTGCAACCGGCTTACTTCGCCGCCGTCAGTTTCTCCTTGGTCTTGCTCCAGCCTTCGTTCGGTTGAGCCTCCCAGACACGCAGATTGCGGAAGGAGGCGGATTCGCCGGAAACCGTGAAACCAAAGTTCGCCTTGGAGACGGCAATCAGCTCGTGCTTCCCCGTGACCGCTTTGCCATCGATATGCACGAGCATCTCTTCGCCCTTGATCTCCACGATTACCGTTTTCCATTCGCCCGCTTTGATGTCCATCTTCTGCGTGCCGAACTTCAACACCTTGTCCGGTCCATCCTTATCATGGTCATCCTTTTGGCTGCTGAAGCCGTCCTTGTTTATCAGCACGCGGCAGACATGGCCCTTCGCGTCATTGATACTGAGCGTCGTGGCTTTGCAGCCGTCCACCCGCACGTCATATTGGATGACCGCATCCTTGAACTCGAGCGGATACCGCGCGACGGCTCCATGCTTGTCCTCCTTCAGTTCGATGCCCTTCAGCGCCCCATCCCCCGTCTCCCACTTGCCCTTCGCCATGCGCCAGCCCGTGGTCGCCGGTTTGCCTTTCTCGGCCTTGGCCGCAGCGATGGGTTTGCTGAAGTCCTCACTGAGCAGCAACTTGCCCCGTTCCGTCATCAAAGTCTTGGGATCGGCGGCGTGCAGTTGGGTGATGGTCAACGTAGTGGCCAGCGCCAGAAAACGGGTCAATGCATTCATGGTTACCACGACCAGACGTGGAAGAATCACGGAAGGTTACAGAGGAGCGTGCCCGTCTCGGCCACAGCAACGACCCTAAGCAGAGGCAGGACAGATTCGTTCTACGCTCACCCTAAAAGCGCTTCATTCGTATGATACGCTTTGCCTTCTGTTAGTTAAATGACGTTTGGCCGTTGCTGTGCCCGAGACGGGCACGCTCCACCCAATATTGGCCCGCCGGTGCAACCGGCCCGGTTACTTGGGCAGCCACTTCTCCCACTGCTTGGCGATTTGTTCCACGTTCTCCTTCTTCACTTCCATGAGCTGCGTGTTATCGATGGCCTTCGCCGGATTCTTCTTCAAGTGCAGCTTGTTCACCAGATGCTCCACGGAGCGCCAGCCGTAATTATACACGTCCTGGCCGAGCAGCAATTGCACATGGCCACTGCGCACGTAGCCAAGCTGTTGAGGGAGAGCATCCACAGACACGCACTTCACCGTGCCAGCAGGCCACTTGAGGGCGTTATCCGTAAAGAGCGGCCAGCCGCCGAGGAAGCCCCAACCGGTGATATCGGGATTCGCCTGCATGACTTGTTCGATACGTGCGACGGCGTCTTGCGGCGTCTCCTTATGATAGAATATGTCCACGATACGGATGCCGGGATATGCCTTCGCGCCTGCGCGGAAACCCGCCGCACGTTGCTGCAAGTTCGCCGCATTCGGATTGCCGTCGATGGCCGCCACGACGCCTTTGCCGTTCAACAATTTGGCGAGCGATTCAAACGTGGCCTTGCCGCACTCGAAGTCGTCGATGCCCACGGAGACGAAACGCTGGCTGTTCGGCGCATCACCGGAGAAGGTCAGTACCGGCACACCATTCTTTACGGCCTTGTTGATGGCATCCGTAAGTTTGATCGCATCCGAGCAACTGATGATGATGCCGTCCGCGCCGTTGAGCACGATCTGCTCGATGTATTCCGCCTGTTTCTGCGCGTCCTCTTCGTTCGGCGTGCGCCAGTCGATCTTGATCTTGATGCCGTGCTTCGCCGCCAGTTCCTTCGCCGCGTCATTCGCTCCCGCGCGAGCCGCCTCGAAGAATGGATTTCCTTGCGATTTGGCGATCATGCCAAAGGTGTAAGTGCGCTGGGCAAAGGAGGTCTGCGGCGCCAAGAAGGCAGCCGCGAGCAACGCCAAAAGGAATGTGAAACGGGTCATGCGAAGGAGTGTATGGGCTGAACGGGAAAAATCAAACCACAGAATGAGGGGCTTCATCCCTATTCCCGAACTTGCCTTCCTTCTTTGATGTGAAAGGATTCGGCTATGTTCACCCGCTGGTTACCAACTCTACTGCTTGGCTTCACCGTGCTTGCTTCTGTCGATAGGGCTGTCGGAGCTGAGCCCGCCCTCGGCATTCGCGGTGAAGTCGGTTGCAAAGCGAACCCGAAGAAAGTGGACCGGCTGGTGATCGACAAGCCGGGCGTTTACGAAAACTTCCAGGTGGATGGGAAATGGGCGGCCAGCAATCTGGTGAAGATCACCGCTGATAATGTCACCCTGCGCAACTGCGAGATTCTCAATGGCCGTCACAACGGCATCACGGTCTATGCGACCAATGTGGTCATCGAATCCTGCAAGATCCATCACCTGCTCAACGGCACTTTCAAGGACCAGCGAGACGCCCACGGCATCACCGGCCGCCCGCAGAATCTGGTCATCCGGAATTGTGAGATCTACTACGTCTCCGGTGATTCCGTGCAATTTGACCCCGGCCGCGGCCCATGGGATAATGTACTGATCGAGAATTGCACGTTCTGGAACGGCCCGCTGCCCGCCGATGCCGCTGGTTTCAGGAAAGGCGAACGCCCCGGCGAGAACGCGCTGGATACGAAGCAATCCGCCAAGAATCCCAGGAGCCGGATCACTCTGCGCAATTGCGTGTTCTACGGCTGGAACCAGCCCGGCCAGATCGACAACCTCGCCGCGTTGAATCTGAAAAACCACGTTGAGGTAAAAGTCGAGCGATGCTTGTTCCGTGACAATGAGATCTGCCTGCGCCTGCGCGGTCCCGGCAGTGGCAGTGGTGAATACGGCGGGGCCTTGGTCACCATTGATGATTGCGCGGTTTACGATTCAGCGGTCGCCCTCCGCCTCGAGGACAAGATTGCGAACCTGAAGATTTCCCGGCTGGGCATCGGTCAGGGAATCAAAACGAAGGTGGTGTCCGCAGGTGGCGGTGCAGGAACTGGCTTTGTTAACGACAAGGAATATTCACCACCGTCATACGAGAAGATGTTACGGGATTGGCGGCCTTGAGGCAGACAACCTTTAACCAACGGTGAGCAGCTTCGCCTGCCGCGCATTGATCATCGCGTTTAGCCGTTCTTCCAATCCTTCGACAGCTTCGGCGAAAATCTTTTGGCAATCCTCTTCCGTGATCGGCAGTGATTTGCCGGCGGAGTGGACGAAGCCGCCGAGGCTTTGTCGGGCGTAGCTGATGAGTCCTTGGCGCAGCGGCAGCGAGAATTGTTGCAGCGCCAATCCATAAACCAGCACGTGCCAGCCATGGGCTTTATTCTCTTCCACCGCTTGCAGGTAACGCATGACCACGCGTTGATCGCGCAAGGGACGCAGGCGTTTCAGTTTGCTGCGGCCCACGCGCTTACTGGCTGAGGATAAGTCCTTTTCCACGAACACGCCTTCGATCTGTTGATCCAAGGCGATGAGCTCGCGGGCGAAGCCTTGCTGGGCGAATTGATGCGCTTGCAGGATGGCTGGCAGCTCAATGGCTTCCAGAACGTGCTGACGGTAATGGCTGAGAAAGAGGCGGAGCGTGGCGGCGTCCTGCACCTTGGGCAGATGCCACGCGGAGGCAGCGCGGCTCAGGGCGAGAAATCCTTCCGGCGTACTCACCTGCTCGAGCAACGGATTCGGATCGCCCAAAACTTCGGCGGCCTCACCGTTCAACTTTGCTGCTTCGTCGAACACCGTGGCCAGCCTATCGCCGACGTGGTCGGAATGCCAATCGTAAATGCCGAAACCGCCAATAAAAATTGGCCAATCTGTCACGACCGCTTGGAAACACGACGGTGGGGTTGGGGAGCCTGTTTTTTAGGCCGAACAAAATACCTGCAAACAGGAGAAGCCAACTCCACATTTCAAACATCCGGGCATCGTAGGATGCTTCACCGTCCAGTTTGAA
>JAJNBN010000266.1 GCA_021156225.1 Verrucomicrobiota bacterium
GTATTATGGTCGGCAGCAACTGGCCGCACGTCCCTTGGCCCGATGACGCCTCCGCCTACGATCCCGCCAAACTGCCCTTGCCCGCTGGCAGCATCGATACGCCTGCCACCCGCGAATGGCGCGCCCGCTACGCCGCCGCCGTCACGAAAGCCGACGACGACCTCGGCACCATCCGCGCCGCCGCGAAAGCGCATCTCAGCAAGGACACGATCTTCCTCTTCAGCGCCGATCACGGCGCGCAATGGCCCTTCGGCAAATGGAACTGCTACGAAGCCGGTGTGAACGTCCCCCTCATTGTCGCGTGGCCGGACCAGATCAAGCCCGGCTCACGCTCCGCCGCCATGGTCAGTTGGGTGGACTTCCTGCCCACCCTCGTCGAAGCCGTCGGTGGCACTCCCGCGAAAGACCTAGACGGCCGCTCCTTCCTGAAAGTTCTGCAAGGAAAGTCAGATTCTCTTCGTGATCGCATTTTCACCACGCACACCGGCGACGGCCAGTGGAACATCTACCCCATCCGCAGCGTGCGCACCGGAGACGGCTGGAAATACATTCGTAATATCCATCCCGAATACGCCTTCACCACGCACATCGATCTCGCCGCCAACCAACTCAATACTGCCTATTTCCCCACCTGGGAAAACGCCGCCAAAACCGATGGCAGCGCAGCCGCCATCATGAAACGCTATCACGCCCGCCCCGCCGAGGAACTCTACGACCTGAACCGAGACCCGCACGAGCAAGTCAACCTCGCCGCTGATCCCAAGCAAGCCAGCCGCCTCAAATCCTTGCGTGCTGAACTCGATGCTTGGTTGAAATCCCAAGACGATAAATTCCTCGTCGCCGGAAAACCGCGCCCGCTCAGCGATCCAAGCACCTACGGCTCCAACGCACAAAGCGGTAAAGCCGCACCGAAAGACGGCGGGAAACAGAAGGCCAAGAAACAACCTTGAATCTTTCACTGTTTCACCGCGTCTTGGTAGGCATGCAACGGACGCATCAGTTTATCGCCTGCTTTTTGTTCCTGTTCGCCGTCAGTGCGGTGGCGCAACACCCGGACATCGGCCCCGCGCATTGGGTTTATCTGGATAACGGCCAGGTGCGCCTCGGCGTGAAAAAATCTTCCGGTGCCGGCATCGCCTATCTTTCCCTCAGCGGCTCCGAGCGTAATCTGCTCAATCACTTCGACCACGGCCGCCTCGTGCAGCAATCTTATTACGGCAAGGAAGACGGCACGCTCTGGGCTGGCAAACCGTGGCGCTGGAACCCCGTGCAAGGCGGCGATTACAAGCACGGTGCAGCTAAGGTGCTCGAACTAAAGTCGGACAAAACCACGCTCTATGCGAAATCCCTGGGCCGCCACTGGTCTGGTTGTGTGGATCTCCCGGAAGTCACCTTCGAGCAATGGATCACCCTCACCGGCAAGGTCGCCCACGTCCGCTACAAGTTGACTTACACCGGCACGAACTCGCATCCCAAGGTCCACCAGGAAGTGCCTGCCGTCTTCGTAGAACCGGATTTACATGCGCTTGTCACTTACATCGGCACGAAACCTTGGACCGGCGATGCCTTGCAAACCACCCAACCTGGCTGGCCGAACGAATACAAAAACATCACGGAGAACTGGGCCGCTTATGTGGACAAGGATAACTTCGGTGTCGGCGCCTATGTGCCCATCGCCTCCAAGATCACCTGCTACCGCTACAACGCGGGCGGCACCACCAAGCAAGGCGCCTGCTCCTACTTCGCCCCCATCATCGACCTCGCCATCGTACCGGGCACAGTCTTCGAATACGATCTCTACCTGACCCTCGGCCAACCCGAAGAGATGCGCGAGACTTTCAAAAAGATCCGCGACCGGAAGGCAAAGTGACGGGGTTCACTTCCCCTCTTTCGCCCACTTCTTCATCAGCGCGATATTCTCCTCCAGCTCCTTCCGCTGTTCATCATTCCGCTTCTCTGCCAGATAAACCGCCATGTCGCTGTCATACATCGCGGCGGATTCCGCCCCTTTGTCACCGCTTTCCTTCACCCAGCGTTCATGTTGCGCGCGCAGTTCTGCCAGTGTCTTGGCGTGCTTCGGATCGCCCGCGAGATTCTTCAACTGATACCCATCCTTCGTCCATTCGTACAACTCTTCTGCCGGACGTTTCGGGGCGAACAACAGTTGTTCCTGCACCTTGTCCAGCTTCCCGACTGCATGCAGTTCGCGCAATTTTTCCACAATGCTCTTCCCGTCCTTGTACGCGTTCGGTTGGAGATGTGGCCGTTCCGGCAGGTAATTCTTGATATAAAGCCACTGATCCGTACGCACCGAACGGATATGTTCGGACGTCTCATCGCAACGATCCCGCGCCGCGAACACCGCTGTGCGCGGCTGGTAATCCTTCGCGAACACATTCTTCGCCTGCATCGCCTTCGGGATTTCGATCCCCGCCGCCGCCAGCGAGATGGCCGCCAGATCGATCTGCTCGATCAGGTCCTCACGCACCTTCCCCTTGGCGATGCCCGGTCCGCGCACGACGAATGGGATGTGCGTGCCCTCGTCATACAGGAACTGCTTCCCGCGCGCATGGCTGATGCCGTGATCCGTCATGAAGATCACGAGCGTCTGTTCCAGAATACCTTCCTTCTCCAACCGCGCGAGCACCTCACCCACATGCTTGTCCGTGAAGCGCACCGAGTCCAGATACGCCGCCCAATCCTCCAGCAACACCGCATCGCGCGGATAATACGGCGGTAGCGTCACTTTCTGCGGATCCGTTGCCGAACCCAATTCCGCCGCCGCTCTCTCCTGCAATTTCTTTGCGCTGGCCGCCGTGCCACCACGCAGTTTCCCACCCGCCAGTTGCACCTGCATGAAGAACGGCTGGCCCACCTTGCGCCCAGCCCAGTCGTTCGCATTGTAGATAGCCGGGTCCCACTCGAAATTGTAATCCGTCTTGCCCAGGCCGCCACCACCCGCCTTCGCCTTGCCCTTCCCCGCGCGCCCCGCATCCGGCAGACCACTGCCGATACACGTGAAGTAACCCGCCTTCTGCAACAACGCCGGCACCGGCACCACGCCCGCAGGCAGCTCAATCTTCGCGGTTCCCCGCCCGCTCCGGTGATGATGCGCCCCGATCGTCGTCTGATACATGCCGGTGATGAACGCCGAGCGGCAAGGTGAACACACCGGCGCTGTCGTGAAGGCCCGTGTGAACTTCGTCCCCTCACGCGCCAATCGATCCACGTTCGGTGTCTGGATCAGCTTTTCGCCATAGCAAGAGAAGTTCGCCGACATGTCATCCACCACAAACCATAGAATGTTCGGCTTGGCAACAACGGCACCGCCACCACCAGCCGCCGCATCTTTGTCCAAGTTCCCCTTGATCCAATTCCTCAAGGTCGAGCTGCCAAAACCATAACCACCCGGCAGCTCCACATAGTCCCGAGTGCCGATTTGCGGCGCCTGTCCCCAATGCGCAGGGTAATCCTTCTTTGCTGCCGCCGGTTTGTCCTGCGCTTGCGCTTTCCCCATAAAAGCGCTGAGACATAAAGACGCCACCAGCACCAAGGCTGATAGCTGCCGCCAGATGATGGGAAATCGCATACCTCCAATGTAGCCCCATCCAAAAGACTGTCGATGCTGGACCATGAATTCTCCTCTCGGTTTTCTAGCGCCTATTCCTTCTTCTTGGCCTTCTCTTTCTTCTTTTCCATCCGCTTCTTCTCGCGCTCCGTCAGCTCTTTCTTCTCCGGCTCGGCGACCCAGCGTTTGGCCGCCCCTTTCGTCATCGGCTCGGCCATCTGCGCCAGCCAGCCGTCATGCAAGCTTGTAAGTTCCTTCACCTTCTCCGGATGCTCGGTGGCCAGATTGGTTTTCTCGCCCGAATCGGCGGCTAAGTTTACCAACTCCCGCGCGGCTTTGATGCCGTGCAATTTCCAATCACCCTGCCGGATCGCCCAATCCCCCTCATGCGCACTGCTCCAATAAAGCGTCTGGTGATGCTCCTTCGTCTTGCCCGTGAGTAACGGCAGCAGACTCTTCCCGTCAAAATCCTTACCCTCGATTGAGACACCAGCCGCTTCCAGTGCTGTCGGCAGGATGTCCAACGAGATGACCGGCGTATCGATGGTGCGCCCACCTTTGAACTTCGCCGGCCAGCTCACGATGAACGGCGTACGAATGCCGCCCTCGTAGTAGCTGCTCTTGAACCCCTTCAAACTCCCGTTGTTTGCCGACATACCCTTCGAACCGCCATTGTCCGTGAGGAACACCAGCAGCGTGTTTTCCCACAACTTCTCGTCCTTCAGCTTTTTCACCACCGAACCCACGCCCAGGTCCAAGTGAAACAGCATCGCCATCAAAACCGCCCGCTCCTCGCTGATGTCGGGGAACTGTTTCTTGATGCGTTCGATGTCCGCCTTGGGTGCCTGCGCCGGAGCATGCACCGCATTGTAAGCCAGATAGAGAAAGAACGGCTGCTTCTTGTTACGTCCGATGAACGACACCGCTTCCTCGCTCAGGCGCGTGGTCAAGTAACCTTCATCCACGACCTTCTCCTTCCCGCGATACATCGGTGACGTCTCCCCGCCTTTGACACCCTTCATCTCAAAGTAATCATGCCCGCCCCGGCCCATGAAGTTATATGTCTCCTTGAAACCCCGATTGATCGGATGCCACTTCAGCTCTGGATGATCCTCATCCAGCCCGAGATGCCACTTGCCGATGGCCATGCTGGCGTATTCCTTGGGTAAGAGCGCCGGGAAAATCGGTATCTTCGGATCGATCCCGCGCCCGCCTTCACCACCGGTATAGACCCCCACACGTTGCTGATAACGGCCGAGCATCAAACCAGTTCTTGTCGGTGAGCACACGGGGCCGCTGGTGTAAGCCTGCTTGAAGAAAACCCCTTCCTTAGCCAGCGCATCCATGTGCGGCGTGCTGACTTCCTTGGGATGATCCGGATTGAAACTGATGTCCGCATAGCCTTGGTCATCCGTCAGAATCACCACGATGTTTGGCAACGCCGGTTTCTTTTCCGCGGCCCTCAGACCCAAGGGCAGCATCCACACCACCGCAGCCAGAAAGAGATATCGTGTTTTCATGTGCCGGGCACTTCAAATTGGAAGCTGCGCTGCGGATCACTTCTTCTTCGCCGCTTCCCCGGCGTTCTGCGGTGGACGCGCCTCCTTCGCGTACTTGTCCAGACGCGCTTTCAGTTCTTTGACCTTTTCCGGATTCTCCGCCGCCAAATTGTTCTTCTCGCCGAGGTCCTTGGCGATATTGAACAACTCCACGGATTCCTGGCCCGTAGCTGCCGTTTTCTTCTTCTTGGCTTTGGCCGCGCCTTCGCCTTCTTCCGGGTCGCTGGCGGCACTGCCGTTCATCACCAGTTTCCAGTCACCCATGCGGATCGCACCCCGGCGCGGTTCGGAATTGAAGAGGATATCTTCATGCGGTGTGGATTTTCCTTGGGTAAGGGCCGGCCAGATGTCGAGGCCATCCAGCGCCAGCTTCTGCTGGTCCTTGTCCAAGGATGCACCGCCCAGTTTCAACAGCGTGGGATACCAATCCACCATGTGCAGTGCCGTATTCAATCGCGCACCTGATTTGATCTTCCCATCCCACGTGGCAAACGCGGCTGCTCTCACCCCGCCCTCATACAAAGTCCCCTTGCCCGCGCGTAAC
>JAJNBN010000267.1 GCA_021156225.1 Verrucomicrobiota bacterium
CAAGGCTTCCATTTTTTCCGACGGGACAGCCAGCTTCCGGCACGACAGCTGGATGCCGGAGAACAACTTATCCCGCGAAAACTCCTCCCGGCGGCCATCATGTTTGATGACCATGAGCCGGGCGCGTTCGATCTCCTCGTAGGTGGTGAAACGATGTCCGCAGCCAAGGCACTCGCGACGCCGGCGGATGGTGGAGCCCTCGCGGGAGGACCGCGAGTCTATCACTTTATCTTCCTGCTCGGCGCACTTCGGACAGCGCATATAAAGAACACCACTGATTCTACCACTACTTCTGGATGTGGTGAAGAACAGGTAGCACACCAAATGTTGTGGCGTCAACGGCCAAGTCCACGAATTGGACAAAATGTAACACTCCCTTTTGCTATGAACGGATGCCTTCACTGCCCGTGACCGGTAACTTGCGAAAGGAATGCGGCCCGTTCCCCGGAGCCACTTCGACGCCAGCTTTCCTTAAGAACTCAATGAAAGCCATTCCCAGCGCTTCCGTATCGGCCTTTTTCCCGGATGGCCCTATTTGGTAATTCTCCTGCCCGGCGCACTTCCAGCCTCCCTTTAACTCTTTCTCCTTTCGAACCAGATCATTGTGGTCGAACCACATCCACAGCATCCAATCGTTCATATCCTTTCCCGACATGGCCGTCACTTGGCCTGTACTCCAATCAACCGATCGGATGCTCTCCACTGGGATGCGTTTGGTTATCAACCGCTGCCCAAACACATCGTAGCCAAAACGGATCTCCGCCGGTTTGCCCGTCTGGGCCATGAATTCGACCACGTTGCGGCCCATCATATCCCCAGCACGATCTTTAAGTGATTGATGAACCCATCATGCTGCACCGAGGCGCTGTAAAAAACCAACCCGATCAACATCAGCCTGAGCAACGACGAAATCAGCGCCACGCCCTGCAGGACGTTGCTCACTCCGATGTACGAAAACCCAAGCACAATTGTCCCGAAGAAGTAAGGCGCGATGACATCTGCCCACGATTTCGGGATCTTCAACTCCAGCCGTGCTGTCGGTACCGGCGTCATGCAGGAAAGTGATGCGCGCTTGGTGTCTCCATAGTATGCCTCCAACCGGGCAAAAGCGCGAGGAACTTCCCACCGGACTGATCCCCATGAACCGGGCGCCTTGAATCCAATCGCTTTTCAATGGGCTCATTTGGCATGGAGCCTTATGGCCATTGTGCGGGGTAACTTTATTTTGCCATACTGATGTCCGATGTACTTAGTAAGAGTTATTCTGGCCGCGCTGCTCCTGAGCGTTCTGCCTGCCTCTGCTGTTGTACTGGATTGGTCGTCCGTGTCATGGACACCCGGCTCGCTCAGCCAAAGTTTCGATGTGGATGCGGACGGCCTAAACGATGTGACTGTCTCCTTCAGCGGCGATACCTCGGCCTTCGCTGCCGGTTCACCGGCCATCGCCTCATCCACCTTGGGCGCGGACTTGGATTTCTCCGGTACCTCCGGCGCCATCACCGTCACGGTGACATTCATCGGATGCCTCGCCGCGGATCTTTCCTTCTCCTTGTATGACATCGATGCGGATCGCAAGGGCAACAGCTCGAACTTCGCCTATCAAGATTACATCGGTAGTTTTACGGGCCAGGGCGAAAAGGGTTCAGTGATTCCCAGTGTCACCACCGGCAGCCTCGTATCGTACACCAACGGTTCCGGGGTCGGCCTCGACGTCTCGGCCCCCGGCTCCAGCGCGGGTAACGTCGATGCCATCTTCGATCAGCCGCTCTACAGCTATCAATTCACCTACGGCAGCTCCAGTAACATCGCGGGAAACAATCCCGACGCGCAAGATTTCGCCATCACCAGTATCAAGTTCAGAAAAGTACCTGAAGTAGGCACCTCCACCATGGCCGCCCTACTGTGCTTCGCCGCCGCCTTGGTCATCCGGCTCCGGAAACGCTTTTCCAAACAGGCTCTTGGGACGGCTTGACCATCGGCCTCTCGGCTACGATGATAGGCCCATGATCCAACGCCTCCTTTGCCCCCTTGCTTTGGCCACTGTGGCCATGGCGACCCATGTCTCCGCAGCCGATCAGAAAGGCTCCTTCGAACGCATCCAAGTCACCGACGTCTTTTGGTCGGAAGGCGCGCACTACGGCGATTTCAACAAAGACGGCAAGATGGACATCTGCGCCGGCCCTTACTGGTATGCCGGCCCGGACTTCAAGCAACGCAACGAATTCACCAAGCCGCCCGAGAAGAACTACGACGGTGCCAAGAGCTACTCGGATTACTTCCTCACCTACTGCTACGATTTCGATAACGACGGCTGGACGGACATCCTCGTCTACTCCTGGCCCGGCAAAGACACCTCCTGGTATCGCAACCCCCAGAACAAAGGCGGCGAATGGGTGAAGAGCGTCATCTTCGACGTGACGGATGGCGAATCTCCCGACTTCGCCGATGTCACTGGCGATGGCAAACCCGAGATCATCGCCTTCACCGGCGGCCAGCTTGGCTTCGCCGAGATCGATTGGAAGAACCCGACCGCGAAAGCGAAGTTCTGGCCCATCTCCACCACCGATGCGAAGAAATATCAGCGCTACTACCACGGCTACGGCTATGGCGATATCAATGGTGATGGCAAGGCCGACATGCTCGATAAAGAAGGCTGGTTCGAACAACCCAACGATTTCCGCCATCACAGCGGTCAGTGGACGCAGCACAAGTTCAACTTCGTGCCCGTCGGCATTCGTGGCGGCGCCCAGATGCTCTGCTACGACGTCAACGGCGACAAGCTGAACGACGTCATCACCAGTTGGGATGCGCACGGTTACGGCCTCGCCTGGTATGAGCAGGTGCGCGAAGGCGGCCAGATCACCTTCAAGGAACACATCCTCATGAACACGAAGGAAACGGATAATCCGCAAGGCGTGAAATTCACCCAGCCCCACGCCCTCGTGACCGCTGATATAAACGGCGACGGCCTGAAAGACTTCGTCACCGGCAAACGCTTCTGGGCCCACGGCCCGAAAGGCGACGTGGAAACCGATGCTCCCGCCGTGCTCTATTGGTTCGAGCTGAAGCGCAGCGGCAAGACCGCCACCTTCATCCCGCACCTCATCGATGACAACTCCGGCGTCGGCACCCAGATCACCGCCGCCGATCTGAACGGCGACAAAAAACTCGACGTGATTTCGAGCAACAAAAAAGGCGTGCACGTGTTTATACAGAAGAAGTAATCGTCAGCCAGTCTGACTCTCCTTCGGAAGGGCGATTGAACTATTTCAATCGCCCTTTTTAGTTTTGATACGGGCACGGCAGTGCGGATTGATGAACCAATCCGCACAGTTTGAATTTCACTCCTTGATGAAACAGGGCAGACCATCGGCGGGTAGCGCGCAGTCCGCGAAGTTCGATTTTCGCGGACACACTCTCGGCCCCAGCGGTTACGCTCTCATGACGGCCACGCAACGATTGCGCAAAAGCACCGCCGCCTGGATTCCTCTCCTCGTCCTTATCGGACTTGCGCACCCGCCCTGTCTTCCCGCATAAAACACCAATGCTCGCCAAGGTCTGTTCAGCCTCGGTTCAGGGAATCGACGCCTACCCGGTGGAAGTCGAGGTCAACGCCGCTTTTGGCGATCTCAAGATCATCGTCGTGGGCTTGCCCGATGCTGCCGTGCGCGAGTCCATCGACCGCGTGGGCACGGCCATCACGAACTCCGGATTCAAGTTCCTCATGGGCCGCACCACCATCAACCTCGCGCCCGCCGATGTGCGCAAGGAAGGCCCCAGTTTCGATCTCCCCATCGCCGTGGGCATGCTCGCCGCCAGCGAACAGTTCGCGTGCGATCAGCTCGAGAATTTCCTCATCACCGGCGAACTCGCCCTGACCGGCGCCGTGCGACCTGTGAAAGGCGTCCTCGCCATGGCCCTTCGTGCCAAGTCAGAAGGCAAAGCGGGCATCCTCGTCCCTGTGGACAACGCTCCGGAGGCTGCCGTCGTGAAAGGCCTCAACGTCATCCCTGTGCGCAACTTGCGCGAAGCCGTCGGCTTCCTCGAAGGCGAAGTGAAGATCGCACCACTACGCATCGATGTGAACGGCATCTTCGATGAACTCCACGATGACGATGTCGATTTCAGCGAAGTAAAAGGCCAAGAGACCGTAAAGCGTGCTTTGGAAATCGCCGCTGCCGGTGGACACAATCTCTTGCTTATCGGCCCACCCGGCACCGGCAAGTCCATGCTCGCGAAACGGCTGCCCACCATCCTCCCGCCGCTCACGCTGGATGAAGCGCTCGAGACCACGAAGATCCACAGCATCGTCGGTCTGCTGCAACCCGGCCAAGGCCTCGTCACGCGCCGTCCTTTCCGCGCCCCGCACCACACCGCGAGTGATGCCGGCCTCCTCGGCGGCAGCATGAATCCCACACCGGGTGAGATCTCCATCGCTCATCACGGCGTGCTCTTCCTGGATGAATTGCCCGAGTTCAAACGCAGCGCCCTCGAGACCATGCGCCAGCCGCTCGAAGAAGGCAAAGTGACCATCTCCCGCGCCGCTGGCACCATGACGTTCCCGTCGCAGTTCATGCTCATCGCCGCGATGAACCCCACGCCCGATGGCAAGATGCCTGCTGAATCCCGTAGCTCCCCCCGCGATATCCAGAACTACCTGAACCGCATCTCCGGCCCGCTCCTCGACCGCATCGATATCCATGTGGAAGTGCCCCAAGTGAAATTCCAGGAGATGACGAACGGCAAACCCGGTGAAAGCTCCGCCGTCATCCGTGAACGCGTCGTCGCCGCGCGGCAGGTGCAGCAAAAACGTTTCGCCGACAAGCCGCGCCTTACCTGCAACGCCCGCATGGGCAGCAAAGAATTGAAGGCCTATTGCGCACTCGATGAAGGCGCGCGCGACATGCTCCAGCTCGCCATGAGCGACATGAACCTCAGCGCCCGGGCCTACGATCGCATCCTGAAAGTCGCCCGCACCATCGCCGACCTCGCCGGCACCGAGAACATCCAGAGCGATCACCTCGGCGAAGCCATCACGAGTGTTGCCGTACTTCTAACGGCTCCGCGAAGCGATTCACGTGCCCATGCTGTACGTTTCCCATGATACCGCCGAGCTCTGCGATCAGTTGCTCTTTCTGGAAGGCGGTCGACTAGTTACACAGTCAAATCCCAAAAAAATGCAACTGCGGTAACTTCCCGCTTAATTCGATTTAAAATTTAACTACCCCTCAAAGTCTGGCTCAGAAACAAAGTCCGGATCTTCATGGTCAATTACGTAAATTCCGTTCATCTGAAAAACCTGACCAATAACCTCCCGAGGATACTTTTCTGAGAGGAAATCTACGGAAGCTTCATCAGCGACTAGCCATTGCCCTTTAAATGACTCTGCAAAATATTTGTCAAAATCAGAGAACATCATTAAGTCACGGATGAACCCAATATCAGAGTTTTCTCTTAAATGCTTTTTCTGTGCAGAAATGAAGTCATCGGTCACGAGAGCATTCAATTGCTCGATCTGTTTCAATCCAAATCTTGCGCATTCATCGATCAACACTGGATAGCTATCTATGTTCCGGCAAAGAATAATCTTATGAAGTTGGTGAGTAGCACCCATTTGCTTCACAAAAAGTGTGATCGCATCCGTTGTTAGCTCGAAATGCAAATCTCCTTTGCTGACTCTTCGTTTCAAATCTTTTCTGTATGCATCTATTCCATCGGCTAGTTGCGCCAACTGTTTGTCGGCGACTTCCAAAAGTCCGGCAATTAAATTGAGATCTCTCTGCAATCCAGTAGGTAACACACCGGTAAGCTTGTAATTTCTAGAGTGTTCAATCTCAGCCCATGCATGCTGAAGAGCTGTCCTGATTTGAATCTCGAATTGCAAATCTTTGAACTGTTGGAACTCAATCAGCATTAGTCGTGAATCGTCAAAGCCGCAGATGAAATGCATCGATCGATAGCCGACCCTGTTGACATCCAGTATCAATGATTTGTCTACACTTCTTTTCCTGTCGATCGAGAATATATTTTCCAAAACGCTTGCGGCCTTTTTTGCGTCTGTTTCTGTATAGGTAATAACTCGGATGCCCGCTAAATCCGTCATTTCGCTCTTTGGCATACGGTAATTCTTTGCCTTCGCCTTCTGCAAAGCACTTCCCAAGGTCTTTGACCGTCCGCTTACGCTTACATAAGCAATGCCGTGTTGTTTAAGACTTTCTTCCAGAATATGGCGAACAGCCTGTGCTAGACTCGAAAAGAGTGCTTCATTTTGCGAATACCATTTTTCGAACTTGGTCCTTCTTGCCATATTCTTATCCTAATAATCAGCGCGATTAGGGCCAGCTTTGTTTTCTGTTTGTCTTTGCATGCATCGGATTTTCATGCGAAATAGAGCGCGAACCACAACCTTTCGCGTCATCGCATGAAATACGTCCTCGCTTTGGATCAGGGCACCACCAGTTCGCGCGCCATCGTTTTCGACCAGCGCGGCGCCATCGTCTCCGTCGCCCAGCAGGAGTTCCGCCAGATCTTTCCGCAACCGGGCTGGGTGGAACATGACCCGCGCGAGATCTGGGCCACGCAATCGAACGTCGCCGCCGAAGCGATCTTGAAAGCTGGCCTCACCGCCCGTGACATCGCCGCCATCGGCATCACGAACCAGCGCGAGACCACCGTGGTGTGGGACAAAGGTACCGGCAAGCCCATCCACAACGCCATTGTCTGGCAAGACCGCCGCACCGCCAAAGTTTGCGACCAGTTGAAGAAGCGCAAACTCGCGCCGATGATCAAGAAGAAGACCGGCCTCGTCGTGGACGCCTATTTCTCCGGCACCAAGCTCCAATGGCTCCTGCAAAATGTTCCCGGTGCGAAAGAGAAGGCCAAGCGCGGCGAACTCGCCTTCGGCACCATCGATTCCTGGCTCGTCTGGAATCTCACCAGTGGCCGCAAACACATCACCGATGTGAGCAATGCCTCGCGCACCATGCTCTATGACATCCGCAAAGGCGATTGGGACAATGATCTGCTCAAACTCTTCGGCATCCCGCGTTCCATCTTGCCCGAGGTGCGCAGCAGCAGTGAAGTGTATGGTGAGACTAACCTGTTCGGCAGCCCCATTCCCATCGCGGGCATCGCGGGTGATCAACAGGCCGCGCTCTTCGGCCAGGTCTGCAATAAACCCGGCATGGTGAAGAACACGTATGGCACCGGTTGTTTCATGTTGATGAATACCGGCACCAAACCCATCGCCTCGAAAAACAATCTGCTCACGACTGTCGCGTGGAAAATCGGCAACAAAACGGAGTACGCGCTGGAAGGCAGCATCTTCATCGCCGGTGCCGTGGTGCAATGGCTGCGTGACGGCCTCGGCATCATCCGCTCCTCCAGTGAAGTCGAAGCTCTCGCCTCACAGGCTGTCGATAACGGCGGTGTCTATCTCGTGCCCGCCTTCGCCGGACTCGGCGCGCCGCATTGGGATCAATACGCACGCGGCACCATCGTGGGACTCACGCGTGGTTCCGGTCGCCCCCAGATCGCCCGCGCCGCCCTGGAAGGCATTGCCTATCAAGTGCAGGACGTCTTGCACGCCATGGAAGCGGACTCCGGCGTGAAGCTCAAAGAACTCCGCGTGGATGGCGGCGCGTGCGCGAACAACCTGCTCATGCAATTTCAATCCGACATCCTGAAAGTTCCCGTCACCCGTCCGAAGGTCACGGAGACCACCGCGCTCGGTGCCGCGTATCTCGCGGGTCTCGCCGTTGGCTATTGGAAGAGCGTGAACGACATCGCCTCGCAATGGCAGGCTGACCGTCGTTTCACCCCCGCAATGAAACCCGCGCAACGCAAGCAACTCCTCACCGGCTGGAACAAAGCCCTCGGCCGCGCCGCCAAGTGGGAAGAATCTTGATTTACGATTTGAGAAGGACGATTTACGGGCCGGTGTGATAGCTTTGATGCCGTATGTCAAACCGTAAGTCCGTGTCGTCTGTGGTTAAACACGCCTTGTGAACCGCGCCACCCAGCTTGCCCGTCTCGCTGCTGAGCCTAATGACTGGGACATCATCGTCATCGGCGGTGGCGCGACCGGTCTCGGCACCGCACTGGATGCCGCGGCACGTGGCTACCGCACGGTGCTGCTGGAGCAGAGTGATTTCGCGAAAGCCACTTCCAGCCGCAGCACGAAACTCATCCACGGCGGCTTCCGTTATCTGAAGCAGGGGAATGTTTCGCTCGTGCGCGAGTCCTTGCATGAGCGCGGCCTGCTGATGCGCAACGCCCCGCACCTCGTTCATCCGTTACCCTTCATTGTCCCGGCATATCAATGGTGGGAGAAACCTTACTACGGCCTGGGCCTCACCGTGTACGACAAACTCGCGGGCAGCCTTGGCATCGGCTCCACGCAGTGGCTTGGCGGTGAGGCAGTGCGGGAAAAATTACCCGGCATCAACGCGCAAGGCTTGCAAGGTGGCATCCAATATTTCGATGGGCAATTCGATGACGCCCGCCTCGCGCTGGCACTGGCTCAGACAATCCCCTCCTGCGGCGGCATTGCGCTGAACTACGTGCGCGTGGCCAAGCTCATCAAAGAAAAGGACCGTGTAGTCGGCGTGCTCGCAGAAGATACCGAGACGGGTCGCACGTATGAACTGCGGGCGAAATCCGTCATCAACGCCACGGGCATCTTCACCGATGACATCCGGCGCATGGACAACTCCTCCGTGCGCCCCATGCTCGCCGTGAGCCAAGGCATCCATCTCGTCCTCGACGCCTCCTTCCTCTCCACCGACGCCGCCCTCATGGTGCCGAAAACCGATGATGGCCGCATCCTCTTTGTCATTCCCTGGCACGGCAGCTTGCTCCTCGGCACCACGGACACACCGCGTCCCCATGCCGAACTGGAACCCAAGCCGTTGGAAGACGAGATCGCTTACCTGCTGGATTACGCCGCGCGCTATCTCGCCCGCAAACCCAAACGGGCGGATGTCCGAAGCGTGTTCACCGGTCTGCGTCCGCTGGTGAAAGCCGGAGAAAGCTCCATCACCTCAAAACTCGCCCGTGATCACACCATCGTGGTTTCCGATTCCGGCCTTATCACCGTCGCGGGTGGCAAATGGACCACCTATCGCAAGATGGCCGAGGACACCGTGAACCGAGCGATCGAAGTGGCCCGCCTTGAGCCCAAGCCCTGCCGCACGCGGGAACTGCGCCTCCTTGGCAGCATGGCCGATACGAATCCGCGCGAGTGGACCTCCGTCTATGGCAGCCTGGGCTTATCCGTGGACAAGGTCTGCCGCGAATTGCCGGATGGCATGGAGCGCCTGCACCCGCGTCTTCCCTATCGTGTGGGTGAAGCGCTCTGGGCCGCACGTGATGAACTGGCGCGCACCGTGGAAGACGTCCTCAGCCGCCGCCTGCGCGCCCTCATGCTGGATGCCGCTGCCGCCGTGGAGATGGCCCCGCGCGTGGCGAGGATCCTGCAACGGGAACTCGGCAAAGATGAGACGTGGGCGGAACGGCAAGTGAATGAATTTACCGAACTCGCCAGGCAGTATCAGTTGCGGTAACCGAACCAAACCTCGTCACGGCCCCCGCAGTTTTTTCCACAGCTTCAGCAACTTCTCCTGCGCCTCCAGCGGCCACGGCATTTTGCCTTTTTCGATCAGCAGCTTCTCCTGGTTCACGTAGAGCTGTCCCTGAACGCCCATCACTTGCGCGTAATCTTCCAGCACTTCCACCGGTGTGGCATTCGTGAACCAGCGCGGGTACGTGCCTGCAGGCAGGTTCGGCGTGGAGATGTGCGTCATGTCGAGTTGCGTGATGCGGCGGATGTATTCTTGCTGTTCGTATTCCTGATCGAACCTCAGCAACGGTGCCCGCACACGGAAGAGATTATCCACCTGCTGATTCTCCGGCGGCAAACCCGGCAGGCCCGGCAGCCGGATGACCACCCGATGGCCGCTCGAGTATTTCCGCACCCGGATCTTTTTGACGGCAGCCAGTTCACCTCGCACACCTTGAAGGATCTGGGAGCCCGAACTGCTGCCGCCTGAGGTATCGATCTTCTTCCCGGCGGCGTCCAGATATTCGAGCTCAAAGACCGAGTGGTTGGCCGTAGGCGAGCTGTGGAAGAGGAAAACACATTCCTTCCGTGACGCCTGTTGCTGAACGGGAGCCGATAACTCGAAGCTGGCCATCGTCGCGCCCGAACTGGAACTGTAGGAACCGGCGGAGTAGCCGTCGCCTGCAAATATGAGCTGGTAGCGGCAAGGCCCCACTTGGAAGTGACTGCCCGGTTGCGGTGAGATTTCTTCTTCCGTCACCGGGCCCAGTCCCAAATCCACCATGAATTCCACCGGCGCATAGTGCCAGATATAGGGATGCATGTCGTAGCGGTAACCGTCCTTGCTTTGCCGGCTGCTCCAGCCCGAGCTGACTGCTTGCTGGCTGCGCGCATCGTATAAGCCTGCTCCCAAGACTTTCCACGGATCACCTCGGATCTCGAGATCGAAGCTGACGGTGGGACGGTTATCCTGGCAGTCCACCGTGCGATCCCAACGCTCCGGCATGGCCCGCACGACTTCGGCATCGGGCAAAATTTTCAGGTCAGCATCGTAGAATTGGG
>JAJNBN010000268.1 GCA_021156225.1 Verrucomicrobiota bacterium
ATACACCGGTGAGCGATGGCGAGCGGGTGTATGTGTTCTTCGGCAAGGCGGGGGCGCTTGCTTTTGATCTGGACGGCAAACAGCTTTGGCAGACGAGCTTGGGCACGAGCGCGAATCAGAAGAACTGGGGCTCGGCCTCCAGTCCGGTAATCTACAAAGATTCCGTCATCATCAATGCTTCCGAGGAAAGTCACGCGATCTATGCGCTCGATAAGAAGACGGGCAAGCAGTTGTGGAAGGCGGAGGGCGGCGGGCTGGAACTGGTGTTCGGCACGCCCATCATCATGGAGACGGCCGGGCGGTCCGAACTGATTCTCGCACTGCCGAATGAGCTGTGGTCTTTGAATCCAGATACCGGCAAGCTACGCTGGTTTGCGAACACGGGCATGTCAGGCAATGTGGCTCCCAGTGTGGTGCCGGGCAAAGACGTGGTGTATGCTTTCGGCGGGTTTCCGCAATTGATGGCGGTGGCGGTGAAGACGGGCGGCAAAGGTGATGTGTCGCAAAGTCATGTGCTCTGGCGGAATAACAACAGCTCGTACGTCCCCACGCCGGTCTTGCATGAGGACCGGTTGTATTTCGCCAGCGACGCCGGGTTTGCCACTTGCCTGGATGCGAAGACAGGTTCGCTGATTTACAAAGAGCGTTTGCCGGGTGCCAGTGCGACTGGCCGAGGCGGTAAACCTTTCTACGCTTCCGCCGTGCTGGCCAATGGACAGGTGTATGCAGTGAGCCGGCGCAATGGGACATTTGTATTCCCGGCAGCTCCTGAGTTCAAAATAGTCGCGCAAAACAAGCTGACGGATGATACACAGTTCAATGCGACCCCGGCCCTCGATGGCCAGACAATTTTCCTCCGCTCGGACCGTTACCTCTATTGCATCACCTCTGGTGCAGGCGGCAGCGCGGGTGAATGATCCCACAACCCAAAAAACCAAACGACACATGAAAAAAACAGCAATTTTGGCGGCACTCGCGCTTAGCGCCACAGTGTGGAGCAGTTCAGCACAAGACCAGGGCGGCCAGCGTCCGGAACGTCCCGGCGGTCCCCGTCCGGAAGGCGGCCAGCAAGGCCAACGCCCCGAAGGACAGCGTCCTCAAGGCGGACCTGGTGCACCCGGTGGTCAAGGCCAGGGGCAAGGTTTCCGTCCGATGCCCAATCCGGTGATCACGGCGTTGGATGCCAATAGCGACGGCGCGATCGATGAATCGGAACTGAAGAATGCGACCGTGGCGCTCAAGAAGCTGGACAAGGATAACGATGGCAAACTTTCCGCAGAGGAACTGCGTCCCGCAGGCGGCGGGCGTGGAAGTTTCGGTGGCGGCGGTGCGCCCGGAGCTCCCGGACAAGGTCAGCCAGGCCAAGGTGGCGGAGACTTTACCGCCCGCATGATGGAGAACGACAAGAATGCTGACGGCAAACTGGCCAAAGATGAACTGCCCGAACGTATGCAAGGCATGTTTAGCCGGCTGGATACGAACAGCGATGGCTTCATCGACAAGGCTGAGATGGCGGCGATGGGTGCACAGATGCGCCAAGGTGGTGGCCAAGGCGGCCAACGTCCCCCGGGTGAAGGTGGGGCGCGTCCGGAAGGCGGAAACCGTCCGCAACGTCCGCCCACGGAATAGTTTTACAGCACAGTGGCTGAGCATAAAGGGCAGCGTTCGCGCTGCCCTTTTCTTTTTTGGTGCATTTGACCAAGGCGCGGGCGGGAAATGCTTATGGCTGGCCGCCAGACATTCTGGCAAAAGTAAGTTCATGAAACCCCTGAGGGTGCTGTGCGCCCTATGGCTTGGTCTGCTGATGTCCGTCAGGGCGGCAGAAGCACCACGACCGAACATCATCTTCATCATGGTGGACGACATGGGGTGGCGGGAACTGGGCTGCTACGGCAACACGTTTAACGAGACGCCCCATTTGGACCAAATGGCCAAGGCGGGGATGAAGTTCACGCAGGCATATGCCGCAGCTCCGGTCTGTTCGCCGACACGCGCGGCGTTGATGACGGGGCAATGGCCGGCGCGGTTGCGCATCACGGATTATCTGGGGCCGCAGGAGAAGGAGAAGTTTCTCAAGCCCGGCACGCCGGTCCTGAGCCAATTGCTGAAAACCCAAGGGTACGTGAGCGGGCTAGTCGGCAAATGGCATCTGACGGGGGATTACACGCTCAATCGGGGAGAACCGCAGAAGCATGGTTGGGATGAGGTGATCTGCTCAGAGACGACCTATATCGGGCCCGGTTATTATTTCCCGCCTTATAAACACATGCCGGAGGAGAAGGTGCTGCCGGGCAAGGAGTATCTGACGGACCGGTTGAATCACGAGGCGGTGGAATTCATCAAACGCAATCAGCGAAAACCATTCTTCCTCTATCTTTCGCATTACGCACCGCATACGCGCCTGGTGGGCAAACCTGAGCTGGTGGAGAAGTATCGGCAGAAGCCCGGGGCAGGGACGGAGCGTAACAATCCGCAACTGGCCGCGATGATGGAAACCATCGATCAAGGCGTGGGTGGTATCGTGCGCACTTTGAAGGAGCTGAAGTTGGAGGAGAATACGTTGATCATCTTTACGTCGGACAATGGCGGTGAAGCCACGCGTGGGCAGGGGAAAGGCATCACTTCGGTGGAGCCGTTGCGCGGTGGTAAGTCACAGCTTTATGAAGGGGGCATACGGGTGTCCCTGCTGGCGCATTGGCCAAAGGGGATTCGTGCTGGCAGTGAGTGCGCGGTGCCGGTGAGCACCCTGGATTTCTTTCCTACGTTGCTGGAGTTGACTGGCGGTAAGGTGCCGGATGCGAAGTTGCAGGATGGGGTGAGTCTGGCGGGACTGTTGCGTGGGGAAGCCAAGCTGACGCGACAGACGCTTTACTGGCATTACCCGCTGGCGCAACCGCATTTTCTGGGAGGCCGCTCGGCGGGAGCGATCCGTGAGGGTGATTTTAAGCTGGTTGAGTTCTACGATACGAAGGAAGTGGAGATGTATGACCTGAGCAAAGACATCAGTGAGCAGCACAACCTTGCCCCGGCGCAACCCGAGAAAGCGGCGGAGTTAAAGCGCAAGCTGATGGCCTGGCGGGAATCAGTGAATGCCGAGATGATCGCGCCTTTGCCGCCAACGGAAGCCAAGGGCAAGAAAGCTGCGGAGTAGTTTCTTTTAGAACTACGCGGCGGGCGCGTAGTGGCAGTAGATGGAGCGAAGCAAGGCGGGGTCTTTCAAAGCCTGTTCCACTTCCTGTTTTTCCTTGAGCAAGTGCCAGAGCGGCTGTTTCAGCTTGGGGATCTGGAAGAAGGCTTCGGACACCTGCTTGTCCCAATGGGGAGCGAAACGTTCCAAGTCATCCGGGCGGATTTCCTTGCGGCATTCGGAATGATTGCAGAGGCAACCGAAGTTCTCGCGGAGATTCAGGGTGCCGTAATCATCCGTCAGTTCTTCGCCGGCCTGAATGTCCCGCACGGCAATCTCGAAATCATAACCGGCCGACATGCAGTTGGCGTTGCACGCGTGATTGAAGAAGCGGGAATGGTCCCAGCAAAGGATGATATCCCCCCGAGAGTCCACGAAGGAGTACTTCTCGAGTATCTCCTGATAGATGGGGGCCATGGTGGCCACCTCTTCAGGAGTGAAGACCTGGTCGAGGTCGTCGCGCACCCACACGATGGTGCCTTTGGGGATGAAGTGAGTCGCGAAGACGCCGTGTCCTATCTCTTCGCTAACGAGTTTTAGTTGGGTGTCCGGGTGGACCACGGACGCCGATTTAGGAAAAAGCCCGCCGGGAAGCAACAAATTAGTGGATTCCCGCTTAAAATATAAGTGCAGCTAATTATTTCCGGCTCCGGCCAAAGCTGTAACCACCGGAAACGCGCGACTGGCGGAAGCGAGGGGCGTTACCGCCTGTGGGCTTACCGTCATCGAAGAGAGAGGTGTATTTATACTCGAATTTCTCGATCTTCTCGCGGGGAATCGTCTTGCCGATGAAGCGCTCGATGGAGGCGACGTGGTCGCGATCCTCGGCGAGCATCAGGGTGAGGGCGTCGCCCGTGGTTTGGGCACGACCAGTACGGCCGATACGATGGACGTAATCTTCCGGATGCTGGGGAACATCGTAATTGATGACGTGGCTGACGCCTTCGATATCCAAGCCGCGAGCGGCGATATCCGTGGCGACGAGCACCTCGTATTTGCCATCACGGAAGCCCTTGAGGGCGTCTTCACGTTCGCGCTGGGTGCGGTTAGAGTGGAGCACGGTCACCGCATGATTCTTGCGTTCCAGCATGCTGCCGACCTGATCGGCATTCTGCTTGGTGCGGCAGAAGATGATGACGGAATCGTAGTGTGTGCGTTCCAGCAGTTCGATCAGCAGATCCGTCTTCTGCGCGGAGTTCACCGGATAGAGCGCGTGTTTGACGGTTTCCGCCGGGCTACGACGCGCACCGATCTCGATGGTCTCGGGCTTGTTCATCGCCCATTGGATGAGCGTCTCGATCTGCGGCGGCACGGTGGCGGAGAAAAGGGAGCTTTGGCGAGCCTTCGGGCAGCTCTCAACGATACGACGGACGTCGGGGAGGAAACCCATGTCCAGCATACGGTCCGCTTCATCCAAGACGAGGTGCTGGATGCCATTCAGGCGGCAGGCGCCTTCCTGCATGTGATCCAGAAGACGGCCGGGCGTGGCGACCAAGATATCCACACCGGTAGAAAGAGCTTCCCGCTGTTTGCCGTAGCCCACACCACCATAAATCACCGCAACAGTGAGATCGGTGAACCGGCAGTAATCGCGCACGGCGGTCTCCACTTGGGAGGCAAGTTCGCGAGTTGGCTCAAGGATCAGAACGCGGGGAGTCTTCTCGTGCTTGCCCAGCTTGGAGAGGATGGGCAGGGCGAAAGCAGCAGTCTTGCCGGTACCGGTCTGGGCACTGCCGATGACGTCACGGCCTTCCAAAATCAAAGGGATGGCGCGGAGCTGGATGGGGGTGGGGGTGGTATAGCCCATCGCCTTTACGCCCTCTAAAACGGCGTCGGACAGACCAAGTTGTGCAAATGACATGACAGTAATCTCTCTATTCACAGGAAGGGTTAAAGCCCTATCCAGCAAGGGGATTGTTCCAAATATGTGGTAGTAAAGGGAAGTCTTTAGTTTAACGGGTGGATAAATGGATTATTGGGCCATTGGCAAAGGGGAGTCCAAGGGGTGAGTACCCGATTTCCGGTTGCCAGCGGATAACTGGCGAATCTAAGCTATCAGGCATGCATCCATCGCGTAGTTATCTGGCGCTTACGCTGGGTATGTTGCTGGCGTTCAACTCGTTAGCGGCTGAATCGGCGGCTGAGTTTGTGGACATCGTAGGGAAGCGACATACGCCTTTGGCGTTGGGAGAGAAGAAGGGAGCGGTGCTGATATTTGTCTCGCCGTTCTGCCCGACTTCCAATGCGTTCATGCCAGAGGCCAACCGGATTGCCGCAGCTTACGGAGACCGTTTTGCTTTTTACTTTATCGAAGCAGAAGCAAATATCTCTCTCCCAGATGCACAAAAGCATGCCGAAGTGATGGAGTTCAAGGCACCGGTGCTGCTGGACCCGAAACAACAATTGGCGCGCTTAATCCAAGCGAAGATGACGCCGGAGGTGGTGGTGCTCAACGGCAAGGGCGAGGTGCTTTATCAAGGGC
>JAJNBN010000269.1:0-5666 GCA_021156225.1 Verrucomicrobiota bacterium
TGTCTACGACCTCGGATGAAGGTTCGTTCTTCTCCGCATCGTCTTCGGAAGGCTCGGAGGCTGCTGGTTCGGGAGCCGCCTTTTCTTTGGCCGGTTCGGTCTTCGCGGAAGCTTCTTTTGCGGGCTCGCTCTTCTCGGCAACGTCCTTTTTGGGAGCTTTCTTTTCGGCGGCTTTCTCCGTCGGTTTGGCCGGTTTCTTTTCCGGCTCTTCGGCTTTCGGCGCTTCCGTTTCCTTCTTGGCCTCGGCAGGTGCGGCCTTGGCTTCTTTGGCAGGAGCAGCTTTTTCCTCTTTGGCCGGAGCGGCTTTCTCGCCACCGGCTTCAATGCTGCCGATGACGTCGCCGACGTTCACAGTGGTGCCATCGGGTTGCAGGATTTTGCCCATCACCCCGGCTTCGGGCGCGGGTATCTCCACCGTGGCTTTTTCGCTCTCGATGCTGACGAGGTTCTGGTCCTTGGCTACGGCGTCGCCCTCTTTGACGAGCCACGAGGCGATCTGGACTTCGGTGATGGATTCGCCCAGTTCGGGGACTTTGATTTCAATGGCCATAAGATTGCTTGGTTAAAGATACATCACTTTTGCCCGAAGGCGTTTTCCAGGATGCGTTGCTGCTCCTGTTTGTGGGCGCTGGCGGAACCGCTGGCGGGACTGGCGGATTCGGCGCGCGCCACGACGGAGAAGGGAAGGTGAGTCAAATCACTCAGTTGCATGTGGAGATAACTGTATGCGCCCATGTTTACCGGCTCCTCCTGAACCCAGATGAGCGGGGTGCCTTTCGGGAATTTCTCCAACTCCTTATCGAGCAGATCGCGTTTAAGCGGATAATATTGTTCGAGACGCACGATGGCGACGTCTTCGCGCTGGTTCTCCGTGCGATACTTGTTCAGTTCGTGGAAGAGCTTGCCGCTGCACATGAGTACCCGTGTGGCTTTCTCGGCAGTTGTGTCGGGGATGATGCGCTGGAAAGTTCCTTCAGCCAGTTCAGCCAGCGAGGAGCGTGCTTCAGGGAGACGCAACATGCTCTTGGGCGTGAGAACCACCAGCGGTTTACGCCACGAGCTCAGTGCCTGGCGGCGGATCAAATGAAAGAACTGGGCGGGCGTGGAGGGATTGGCGACTTGGATGTTGTCCTCCGCGCATTGGCCGAGGAAACGTTCCAAGCGGGCGCTGGAATGCTCGGGGCCCATGCCTTCGTAGCCGTGCGGCAGCAACATGACGATGCCGGAGAGGCGTTTCCATTTGTCCTCCGCACTGGTGATGAACTGGTCGATGATGACCTGCGCGCCATTCACGAAATCACCGAACTGCGCTTCCCAGATCACCAGGCCATCGGGGCAATCCAGGCTGAAGCCGTAATCGAAACCGAGCACGCCCGCCTCGGAGAGGGGGCTGTTGAACAGCTCCACGATGGCCTGATCGGGGGCGAGATGTTGCAGCGGAGTGTAGATGCCTTTGCCATTGTAATCATGCAGGACGGCGTGACGATGGCTGAACGTGCCGCGCCGGGAGTCTTGTCCGGAGATGCGGATGCGCACGCCTTCAGTGGCGAGCGAAGCATAGGCCAGCGCTTCCGCAGCAGCCCAATCCAAAGGCTCCTCGCCAGCGGCCATTTTGAGCCACGTCTCTCGCATTTTTTCGAGCTTGGGATGCGGGGTGAATTGTGCAGGTCGTTCAGTGAGTTTCTTTAGCAACTCGACCAGACGAGTTTCTTCCACGCCGGTCTTTACATCCTGGGCGCTGCTTTCTTTACCGCCGTGAAAGGTCTTTTGCGACCAGATGCCGCGCTGTTTCTCGCCGGGGCGTTTATAATCTTTGCTGCGGGATTCGTTCAGTTCCTGTTCCAGCTTTTCACGACGCTCGGCGGCGATCTGATCGGCTTCCTCTTGCGTGATGCCGCCGAGTTTCAGCAATTGCTCCAGATACGCTTCACGCACTGGCTTGCGCTTGGCGATGGCCTGATAAAGGACGGGTTGGGTGAAGGAAGGTTCATCGGTTTCGTTATGGCCGAGCTTGCGGTAGCCATACATGTCGATGAACACATCGCGTTTGAATTTCTTACGGAAATCCATCGCGACCTTAAGCGATTGGGCGACGGCTTCGGGGTCCTCCCCATTCACATGGAAGATGGGCACCTGCAACATGCGGGCGACATCCGTGGCATAGAGGCAGGACCGGGCATCAACGGGCGAAGTCGTGAAACCGATCTGGTTGTTCACGATGATGTGCAAGGTGCCGCCGGTCGTGTAACCGGCCAACTGGCTCAGATTGAGCGTCTCCTGCACGATGCCTTCACCGGCGAACGCGGCGTCCCCATGGATGAGCAGTCCCATGCACGAGGCGCGGTCTTTGTCGCCCACACGATCTTGTTTGGCGCGCACGCGGCCTAACGCGACGGGGTTCACGAATTCAAGATGACTGGGATTGAAGCACAGCGAGAGGTGGACGGTGTCGCCTGCAGCCGTTTGCCAGTCATTGCTATGGCCCAGGTGATATTTCACATCGCCGCCGCCAGCATAGTATTGTGGGTCAGTATCGGCGAATTCGCGGAAGATCTGGCGCGGATGCTTGCCCATGATGTTGGCGAGGACGTTCAGGCGGCCGCGATGGGCCATGCCCATGACGATCTCTTTCACGCCTTGGCCACCGGCTTTTTCGATGGCGAGATCGAGCAAGGGCAGGAGGCTTTCGCTGCCTTCGAGCGAAAAGCTTTTCGCACCGAGAAACTTCTTCCGGATGAATTCCTCAAAAATGGTGGCATCCGTGAGCCGTGAGAAAATACGCTTCTGGATTTCGGGCGCGAGCGAGATGCGGTTCTGGCATGGTTCCATCTGCTGTTGCAACCAGTGGCGCACTTCGAGGTCGTCGATGTGCATGTATTGCACGCCGATGGAGCGGCAGTAGGTATTTCGCAGGATCTCGAGGATCTGGCGGAGCGTGAGCGGGTTTTCATCCACCAACGTTTCGCAGGAGAACTTGCGCTCGAAGTCGCTCTCGGAAAAACCGTAGTAAGAGGGATCGAGTTCGGCCGGGATGCGAGGCGTTTCGCCGATGGGATGAACTTGGGCGATGATGTGGCCACGAACGCGGTATGAACGGATGAGCTGGTTGATGCGATCATGCCAGACGCCTGAGTCAGGGCTGGCTGGGGCGAGTGTTTTTTTTGGCGGCGCAGACGGTGGTTTGGCGGTTGGCGTGGTGTTGGAAACTGGCGCCCATTTTTCGCCATTGGCCGAGGATTGGAAATATTCCCGCCACTCGGGAGGCACTGAATTGGGTTCGCGGGTGTAAGCCGCTTGTAATTCCTCAATATAGCCGAGGTTCAGCACGTGTGACGGGGCGCGATTCTGGCTCATACCTTGTTCCCACTATACGGAGAAAAACGGTTTTGTCATATTATATGGCGGAGATTCGGTCGGGATCGCTTTAGGGCTAATCTTTTTTGTTCGGTTTCGGGTACGGGCGGGGTTTTACTTTCAAAGAGCATGAGCGAAACACAACAGTTGCTGGCGGCGTATGTGGAGAATGGCTCGGAAACGGCCTTTCGCGAGCTGGTTTCCCGGCATGTGAACCTGGTTTACGCCACCGCGCTCCGGTTGGTGGGCGGGGATGCGCACCGGGCGCAGGAGGTGGCGCAGACGGTCTTCGTGCAGTTGGCGCAGAATGCGCACAAACTTTCCCGCGAAAGTACGCTGGGCGGATGGCTGCATCGCACGACGTGCAATGTGGCGAGCAAAGCGTTGCGTACGGAGCGTAGGCGGATTGAGCGGGAAACGCAGGCGATGCTTATGAATGCCCAATCACACGAAGGCGAGGCGAGGATGGAGCGGGTCGCTCCCATTCTAGATGAAGCGATCAATCAATTGGGAGAAGAAGACCGGGCGGCGATCGTGTTGCGGTTTTTCGAGCAGCGGGATTTTCGTGCCGTGGGATTGGCCCTGGGCAGTGGTGAGGATGCGGCGCGGATGCGCGTGAACCGGGCGTTGGAGAAACTCCAGAGCATGCTAAAACGGAAAGGAGTGGCGCTTTCGGCTACAGCATTGGGAACGATGCTGACGGCGGGTGCTGTGAGTGCTGCACCGGCTGGACTGAGTGTTAGTTTGGCAGGAGCTGCTTTCGCGGCAGCGACCAAAGGCGGTGGAACATCTATCGGAATGTTAACTCTTATGAATCAATTCAAAGTGGGTATTGCTGGAGCCATCGTTGTCACTGGGTTGGCTGGATCCTTATTTGTGCAGCATCGGTCAGCAGGCAGATTGCAAACGGAAAACGATGCGCTGAGAAAACAGACTGTTCTAATGCAGGAGGAAATGGACGCGCTGAAACGGCGGCCTTTGACGGCGCCGGCACAGGTTGCGGATCAAGACCGGACGGAGTTGCTAAGGCTGCGCGGTGAGGTGGGAGTGATGCGTGGACAAATGGCGGCGGTGAACAAGGAGAATGAACGGTTGGTTGCCTCCATGCGCCAGCAGGCCGAAAAGTCGAAAACGGAGCAATACCTGGCCGCAGAAGACGAAGCCAAAGCCGTGCGAAATGCGAATTTGGCAAAACGGCTCGGTTTGGCGTTGCATATCTACCGAGGCAAACACAACGAGGCTTTTCCGGACAGCTTTGAGCAGCTAAGCGCAGCGGCCAAAGACGTCCTTGGTGCGGACAGTTACGCGCAATTCGAGCTGTTTCCACTGTCGGGCAAGCTTTCAGAGCTGCCAAATCCATCGAAGACCATCGTTCTCAAAGGAGGCCTGTTTCAGATGTCATCCGGGAAGTGGACCATGGCCTATGGAATGGCCGATGGTTCGGTGCAACGGCTTGCCTCAAGTGCGCCGGATTTTGGAGCCGAGGAGAAACGCGTGAACTTCGTCTATCCCTCGGCTGAGAAAACCCAGCAGTAAAAAATGGGGCTGCACAGTGAAGTGCAGCCCCATTCATTAATGGTTGATGTATCGTCCTATTACTCCACCACGCGCATCTGGATGGCATCCACGATGCGCTCCTCAGCCGAGATGGAGCTGACCACGACCACGGTGTGGCCTTTGGTGACTTGGCCGTTCTTCTTCAACACTTCGATGGCCGGATTGATCGTCTTTTCCGGTGAAGCATGGTTGAAGGCCATGACGATCGGGGTGATGCCCCAGAGCAGGGTCAGTTGATCGGCCATCTCCTGCGTTTCGCAGACGGCGTAGATCTTGGAGTGGCGCGGGCGCATCCACGAGGTGTAGCGCGCCATGGTGCCGCGGATGGTGAAGATGATGAGGGCCTCTGCCTTCAATTCATCCGCCATGACGACGGCGCTTTTCACAAGCTTCTGACGCGGGCTCGTGAATTCAGCGCGTTCCTGGAAGTTCGCACCGCCGGAGCGCTCGATACGCCGGGAGACGCGGTCCATGACCTCAAGGCATTTAAGCGGGTATTTGCCCACGGTGGTCTCGCCGCTGAGCATGATGGCGTCTGCCTGTTCATACACCGCATTGGCCACGTCGGTGATCTCGGCGCGCGTAGGATGCGGGGTTGAGATCATGCTTTCCAGCATGTGCGTGGCCACGATGACGGGGCGGCCGACGCGCAAGCAGGTCTTCACGATCTTACGCTGGATGATGGGCAGCTCTTCATAAGGGCACTCAATGCCCAAATCACCACGGGCAACCATGATGGCATCGGCCTCGGCGAT
>JAJNBN010000269.1:5681-6255 GCA_021156225.1 Verrucomicrobiota bacterium
AGGATTGGATTTTTCCACGACGGCGCGGAGTTGGCGGATATCCTTGGCTTCGCGCACGAAGGAAAGGGCGATGTAATCGACGCCCAGTTCCAAGCCGACGGCGATGTCCGCCAGGTCCTTGCTGGTCATGGCGGGCAGGCTGACTTTGACACCGGGAAGATTGATGTGACGGCGACTGCCGAGCTTGCCGGGAGTCAGCACTTCGCACTTCACATGGTTCTTGTTCTTGGCCAGTACCTTCATGTGGATGGCGCCGTTATCCACGAGCACGGTATCGCCGACGCTGATGTCGTTGATGAAGTTCTCGTAGTTCACGTCCACCGAGCGGTGTTCTTCACTCAATTCACCGCGGACAGTGAAGTTGAAGATTTCGCCGGGCTGCAGGTCCAGAGGCACGGGCAGATCGCCGGTGCGGATGGCTGGTCCCTGGGTATCCATAAGGATACCGACGCTGACGCCGCGTACTTTCGCGGCGGCACGGATGTCTTTCACGACCCGCCGGACCCAGTCATGGGGGGCGTGGGACATGTTCAGACGGGCAATGTTCATTCCCGCATCGATCATCCGGCCTAAC
>JAJNBN010000270.1 GCA_021156225.1 Verrucomicrobiota bacterium
TCATTCGCGCCTGCAAAGAGCTGAATGTCCGCACGGTAGCGGTTTATTCCGAGGTGGATGCCAACTCTATGCACGTTCAGATGGCTGATGAAGCTATCTGTATCGGTAAAGGACCCAGCTCGGAGAGCTATTTGCGCATTGATCGCCTGATTAGTGCTGCGGAAATCGCCGATGTGGATGCGATCCACCCCGGTTATGGCTTCCTTTCTGAGAATGCTCACTTCGCCGACGTTTGCGAGAGTTGCAACATCCGTTTCATCGGGCCTAGCTCCCGGGCGATGAACGCCTTGGAAGACAAGGCCGTCAGCCGGAACTTGGCCAAGAAGGCCGGTGTCCCGTTGCCTCCCGGCTCCGAAGGCTTGGTCGTCAATGAGCAAGAAGCTCTGACCGTCGCCAAGCGCATCGGTTATCCCGTCATGATCAAGGCCATCGCTGGCGGTGGTGGTCGCGGCATGCGCGTGGCCCATAACGACATCAGCTTGGTGAAGGGTTACCATACCGCCCGGACCGAGGCGGATAAGGCCTTCGGCAACTCGGGCGTTTACATCGAGAAGTTCATCGAGAACCCGCACCATATCGAGTTCCAGATCTTGGGCGATAATCGCGGGCATATCATCCATCTGAACGAGCGCGATTGTTCCATCCAGCGCCGTAATCAGAAAATCATCGAGGAGACCCCTTCCCCGCTGATTGAGAACAAGTTCAAGGATCTCCGCAAGAAGATGGGTAAGGCGGCCGTGCGTATTGCCGAGATGGCGAATTACACGAATGCCGGCACCGTCGAGTTCATCGTCGATGACAAGGGCAATTTCTACTTCCTCGAGGTGAACAAACGCATCCAGGTGGAGCATCCGATCACGGAAGAAGTCACCGGCATCGACCTGGTCAAGTATCAGATCATGATCGCCATGGGCGAACCCCTCCGCCATTCGCAGAGCGATATCCAGTTGAAGGGCAGCGCCATCGAGTGCCGCATCAATGCCGAAGACCCGTTTGATGATTTCCGTCCCTGCCCAGGCCGCATCGAGATGTATTATGCGCCCGGTGGCCGCGGTGTGCGCGTGGACAGCCATGCTTACGCCGGTTACGCCATCCCGCCGCACTATGACTCGATGATTGGCAAGCTCATCACCTACGGCAAAGACCGTCGTGAAGCCATGGACCTCATGAGCCGCGCCTTGAGCGAGTACATGATCACCGGCATCAAGACCACGATTCCTTTCGAGCAAGCCATCCTGCAAGACCCCAATTTCCGCCGCGGTGTTTACTCCACCGGCTTCGTCGCGGAACTGCTCGGCGGCGGACGTCGGGAATTGATTGAAGAAAAGGCGTAGTCCTCCGGTCGCCTGCTAAAGCGGCCGGGGCGAGAAGCCTTCGGACACCGCTTTTATGAGCCAGACCATCCCCTTGTACCGGGGGCATGTGCTTGTCGTTGATGACGACCCGCTAAACCGCCAACTCATTGGCGATTGCTTGGGGCGTGAAGGCTACAGCTTCGATCAAGCCGAGAATGGATTCCTTGCTCTGGAGAAGATCGGCACTTCAGACTTCGACGTGATCCTGCTCGATATCGACATGCCGGAAATGAACGGCATCGAGGTCTTGCGCACCCTGAAAGCAGATATCCGGTTGCGTCACCTGCCTGTGATCGTCATCTCCGCTTCCAGTGAGATTGATAGCGCCCTTCGTTGCATCGAGATCGGAGCGGACGATTACCTGCCCAAGCCTTTCAATCACCTTCTGCTGCGCACCCGTGTGAACGCCGCCCTCCAGCGCAAACACTGGCATGATCAAGTTGCTGCTCAACGTCCTGCCCCCATCAATCGCCGACCGGCTCAAGAACGGCGAAAACGTCATCGCCGACAGTTTTCCCGACGTCACCATCCTGTTCGCTGACATCGTCGGCTTCACTAGCCTTTCCACCATCATATCCCCACAGGAGATTGTGTTCCTGCTGAATGAAATATTCACCGCCTTCGACCAGACGGCCGGGCAACTCGGTTTGGAAAAAATCAAAACCATCGGCGATTGCTACATGGTGGTAGGCGGATTACCGAAGCCAAAAGCCGATCATGCGGAAGCAGTAGCGACGATGGCACTGACCATGTTGCGCACGATCGAAAAACTGAACGCCGACTACCAGATGTCTCTCCGCCTGCGTATCGGTATCAACACCGGTCCGGTCGTGGCCGGCGTGATTGGCCGCAGCAAATTCATTTACGATCTATGGGGTGATGCCGTGAACACCGCCAGCCGGATGGAATCCCATGGGAAACCTGATGCGATCCAAGTCACTGCTGAAACTTACGAGTGCTTGAAAGATCGCTTCCAACTGGAACCGCGCGGGGAAACGGAGATCAAAGGAAAAGGCAAAATGCATACTTGGTGGCTGCTGGAGACAAAATAGTTTGAAATATTGAAAGATTATTTGACTTGGAGGTCCGTTGTGCCTTAGGAACTTGCGCGAATTCATCCCCGTACCAGTAATAGATGCCAAGCTAGGATGAATTGGGTCTATAGCTGTTTTAGGTACGGGGCTTTCGTTTGGATTCATAAGTAAACTTGCCGTCACTTGTGCGTCTTTTTTTTGAGATGTCCGGTGACCGGCGATAGATGACTTTATTTGCCATCTGTCGTCTTTTCAGTTGTACACACGATGGGCATGCATAATTTGCGGGTTTTGTTGGTCGAAGATTCGGCTCTGGACTCGGCGCTTATCACGCTGGTCCTGCAGCGGTCTGGCCTCCCTCACTCCCTGCAAGTCGTCACCAATCGTGCCGAATTTCTTCAACATATCGAAGCCGCGTGGGACTTGGTGATCACGGACTTCCATCTCCCCGACGCCACCGCGCTGGATTTCTTGCAGCATATCCGCGGTCGTCAGTTGGATCTTCCGGTAGTGGTTCTGTCCGGCAGCTTTTCGGAAGAGATGTTTGCTTCCGCCATGGCTGCGGGCGCAGACGATTGCCTGGGCAAGGAAGCCATCACCCGCCTGCCCTTGATCGTCAAACGGGAACTCCGGGAATACGCCGAACACGCAGCCCGCCGTAAGGCCGAAGCGGCTCGGGCCGAGAGCGAAGAACTCTTCCGCGTGCTCTTTGAGTCCTCGCCTGAATCTATTTTCTTGGTCGACCCCCACTCCGCGGATGTCGTCTGGCCGATCGTCGCCTGCAACGAAGTCGCCTGCCGGGAAAACGGCTATACTCGCGAAGAACTGCTGGGCCAACCGGTTGGCCTCGTGGTACCTCGCGCTCAAAACCGTGAACTGCTCGTGAAGCATTTGGACCGTTTGCGGCAGAAAAAGGCTGACCGCTACGAAACGTATCATCAGCGCAAGGACGGCACGCTGTTCCCTGTCGAAGTCTCCACCAGCCTCGTGCAAGTAGGTGGACGCGAACTCGTGCTCGGCATGGATCGGGACATCACAGAACGCAAGCAGGTGCACGAAGAGATCGAAAAGCTCGCCGCCTTCCCGCGTTTCAATCCCAATCCGGTTTTTGAATTCAACGCCCAAGGCGAACTGACCTACTGCAACGCCGCCGCTCTGGAGCTGGCCCGGAAACTGGGGCATGACACGCCGCAACCCCTCCTGCCGGTGACCACGGTCGAAGTCGTCCGCGAATGTCTCGCTACCGGTCGTAACCGCCTCCGCCTGGAAACCCTGGTGGCTGGCCGCACCATCTCCTGGTCGTTCTTTCCCATCCCTTCCATCGGTGCAGTGCACACTTATGCCGGTGATATCACGGATCGTCTCAGCTTGGAATGGCAGTTCCGGCAGGCGCAAAAAATGGAAGCCGTGGGCCAGTTGGCCGGCGGCATCGCCCACGATTTCAATAACATCCTGACCCTTATCCGTGGTTACGCCGATCTCGCCCTGACCAATCGTTCCCTGCCACCTAAGACGCATGGACATCTGGAGCAGATCCTTCAGGCGGCGGACATGGCCACACATTTCACCCGCCAGTTGCTCACTTTCAGCCGCAAGCAGGTCATCCAGTTCAAGCCCATTGAACTGAACGAACTCGCCCAGCACTTCGCCCGCATGCTGGAGCGCATCTTGGGTGAGCAGATCGTGCTGCAGCTCAATCTCAGCCCGAACATTCTGCCCATCATGGCAGATGTCGGCATGATCGAGCAAATTCTCGTCAATCTGGCTATCAACTCGCGTGATGCCATGCCCAAGGGCGGCAAGCTCATCGTCGAGACTTCCATGTTTGAGGTCGATGAACGCTACTGCGCCGCACATCCTGGTGCTCGGGCAGGAGATTTCGTGTGCCTCACCGTTTCCGATTCCGGCACCGGCATGCCCCCGGATGTGATGGCGAAGATTTTCGAACCATTCTTCACCACCAAAGACCCGGGTAAAGGCACGGGCCTTGGCCTCTCCACGGTCTATGGCATCGTGAAGCAACATGATGGCTGGCTGAACGTCTATAGCGAGATCGAGCGCGGCACCACCTTCCGCATCTTCTTCCCGCTCTGTTCAGAAGCTCCGGAAGCCACCGTACGCCAGTTGCAGATGAGCCGCGTCCGGGGTGGCAATGAAACCATTCTGCTGGTTGAGGACGATCCCGCGCTGCGCGGGCTGGCCAAAACGGGTCTACAAAACTTCGGCTACAAAGTGCTCGAAGCAGCGTCTGGTCCCGATGCTCTCGCCATCTGGGCGGAAACGGAAAACCCCATTGATTTGCTGCTGACGGATCTCGTGATGCCCGGCGGCATGAGCGGCAAAGATCTCGCTGCGCGCCTGCTGCAGCGCAAAGCTCATCTACGTGTGCTCTTCACCAGCGGCTACAGCGTGGACTTGGTGCAAGCAGACATCCCGCTGAAGGAAGGCGTGAATTTCCTGCCCAAGCCTTTCAGCACCTCCACTCTCGCGTCCATCGTGCGCAACAGTCTCGACCGGCCCATCAGCCGGGCCGAAAGCGACACGATGAGCGGGAAATAGCCCCTTTGGAGTGCTGCGGCTCGACGCAGCTTTCCGTTTAGAGGCGGCTTGACGCCTCGACTTCCTAAATCAACAGCTTGCCTTGCCCGCTCCGCTGAATTCAACTGCTGCCCATGAAATCGTTGGCGGATTGCCGCCTCTATACGTTTGTAGATACCGCTTACTTGCACGGCCGCGATCCGGCCACGCTTGCCCAGCAGCTTTGCGACGGCGGCTCTGATCTCATCCAACTGCGCGCTAAGAACGAATCCCTCACCGAAATCCGTCGCCTCGCCGAAGCTCTCTTGCCGGTCACCCAAAAGAACGGCGTTCGCTTGGTCATCAATGATTATTACCAGTTGGCCGCTGAACTGGGTGCGCCTATCGCCCATGTCGGCCAGGAAGATTTCTTCGACAACGGCCACCAGCACGTCCGCGAACTGAAACCAGCGAACGGCAAACTTGAGATCGGCCTTAGCACTCATGCGCCCGCGCAGGCGCAACGGGCGATTGATGCCGGTGCGGATTATGTGGCCATCGGCCCCATCTATCCCACGGGTACCAAACCCACGGCCAAACCGGTGACCTTGGAATATGTGCGCTGGGCGGCGCAAAACGTGAAGATGCCCTGGTTCGCCATCGGCGGCATCAATCTGCAAAACCTTGATGATGTGCTTGCGGCCGGTGCCGTTCGCATCTGTGTCGTCTCCGCCATCCTCAACGCGCCGGATGTCGCCAAGGCTTGTCAGGACTTCAAAGTGCGCCTACCGTCATCGCCGCGTTAATACCTATACTAAAATGAGCGTTCTGATTGTTGGCACTACGGCACTGGATTCCATCAAGACTCCGAAAGCGGAGAACCCGCGTCTGCTCGGCGGCTCCGCCAGCCATGCAGCGGTGGCAGCGAGCTTCTTCTCACCAGTCCGCCTCGTCGGCATCGTGGGTGATGATTTTCCGAAGCGCTACGTCGATCTCTACCGAAAACACAACATCTGCTTGGAAGGTCTCCAGCAGATCAAGGGCGAAACCTTTCATTGGGCGGGCGAATACGAAGTGAACATGAACAAGCGCCGCACGCTGAACACTGTGCTCGGCGTGATTGAGACGTTCAGCCCCACACTTCCTGAAGCCTACGCGAATACGCCTTACGTCCTGCTCGCGAACATTTCCCCCGGCCTCCAGCATCACGTGCTGGACCAGATGAAGAAACCCAAGTTCGTCATCGCGGACACCATGGACCTGTGGCTGAACATCGCTCTTCCCGAAGTGCTGAAGCTGCTGAAGCGCGTGGACCTCATTGTGCTCAATGACAGTGAAGCCAGTCAACTGACCAAGACGGACAACATCATCGCCGCTATCCCCAAGATCCATAAGCTGGGCCCGAAATACGTCATCGTGAAGAAGGGTGAACACGGCGCCATCCTGTCCGGTCCTTCCGGCATGTTCATCGCGCCGGCCTATCCGCTGAACAAAGTGGTTGATCCGACCGGTGCCGGCGATTCCTTCGTCGGCGGCATGATCGGTTATCTGGCCACCAGTAAAGGTTCGGTGGAAGCCAACCTGCGCAAGGCGATCATCCACGGCAGCGTGGTGGCCTCTTTCTGTTGCGAAGGTTTCGGCCTCAAGAAAACCACCACGGTGACTAAGGCGCAGATCAATGACCGCGTAAAGACCCTGGAAAAGCTGGTGCGGTTCTAAGAAAGCTCACACTAAGAATTCAAAAGGAAAACGCGCTCCAATTCGGAGTGCGTTTTTCTTTCTTATGGCAGAACCGGTTTAACCTTAATTCATGCCAACGAAATGGATGTTACAATTTATTGGTTCCTTTGGAGAAATCCGGCATCCTGCATGCCAGCCATGAAAGACCTGACGAGCCCCTTCTGGATCAAGTTCAAAGGCCTCCTGTTCCTCCTCGTCGGCATCTTCTCCGCCGTGCTGCTTTGGCTGGAACATCCTACGTGGAAAACCGCGCTGTTCCTCTCGCTCGCCATTTGGTGCTTCTGCCGCTTCTACTACTTCGCCTTCTACGTCATCGAGAAGTATGTGGATGGCAAATTTCGCTTTGCCGGCTTGTGGGATTTCTTCTGCTATCTGATGCGTGGAAAACCAAAGGGTTCGTGACTCACAGTCCGCGACGCATCACTTCTTATTCCCCTTCAACACGGACAGCGCCTGTTGAAAATCCTCCGGCCATGGCGCCTCGCACTTCACCTGTTTCTTCGTCTTCGGATGCATGAACTCCAGCGTGCTCGCGTGCAACATCTGCCGCGGCGCCACATAGCCTGTCAGATCCTTTAGCTTCGCGTTCTGTTTCTTGCCGTAGAGCTCATCACCCACCACTGGATGTCCCAGATACTGCATGTGCACCCGGATCTGATGAGTCCGCCCCGTGTGCAAAGTGTTCTCCACCAGTGTTGCCGTCGTCATCCGCTCCAGCACCCGATACGAAGTCCACGA
>JAJNBN010000271.1 GCA_021156225.1 Verrucomicrobiota bacterium
GGCGAGCAGGCATTGGCAGCAGACTCCTTGAATCGTGATTTGTTTCATGGGCAACAACGTCTGGTGTAGAAACCGGCCATGGCTGAATCAGAATCTGGCCCGGCGGCGGTGATTGCGCCAGTGGGAAGGTGTAAAAAGATTTGGGAGATGAAAAAAACCACCCAAGGATAAAGAGCGGTTCTTCCGCCCCTGCCAGAATCGAGGAGAATTTTTCAGGGCAGGTCAATACTGTCCGTCCGATGAGAAACGACCCGTTTTCGGGGGGTAATTTTCGGCCCAGTCAATCGTTTCAAGCGTAACTTGTTCGCTGGCAATTAGTTAATGCGTTTTAAAATATTTTAAAGAAAAGGGACCTAGGACAGCAGATGTCCTAGGTCCCCTGTTATATAGATAGGAGAATTTTAATCGAGTAATGCGAGACGAAGGAGAAAGAGAGACGTGAAACCAAAGTATCAAAGCGAGAAAGTGCGCTGGATCAAAGGAGGATGGACAGGAGGCGGGAGAATGGTGACTATGACTGGAATCACGCACCAAACCATCATGCGCCGGACGCAATCCATCTTCACCCTCGCGCTCGGCTTGTTGCTTTCCGGGGCCGCAGCGTTGCGCGCGGACCAGGCAGCCTTGGCGACGCAGACCTTCAAACCTTTCGCCGAGCAACATTGCGTGGAGTGCCATGACAAGGATACCATGAAAGGCGGGCTGGATCTGACAGCGCTGCTGGCGAAGCCGGACTTCGCGAAGGAGAGCGCCTTGTGGACGCGGATACATGATCGCATCGCCGAGGGTGAGATGCCGCCGGCGAAAAAGACGCGTCCGCCGCAGGAGGCCACGAAGCAGGCCACGCGTTCGCTGGCAGCGGCACTCACGGAGGTGGATGCGCAGAAGCAACTGGCGGACGGGCGCACGGCATGGCGGCGGTTGAACCGCGTGGAGTATCAGAACACGATCCGCGATCTCTTCCACATCGACCTAGAAGTAAAAGAAATGTTGCCGGAGGATGGCACGAGCAGCGGGTTCGATACGGTGGATCGCGCGCTCGATATCTCGCCAGTGCATATCGAGAAGTATCTGGAAGCGGCGGATGCGATCCTGGATGCGGCAATCGTGAAAACGCAACGTCCGCAAACGCGCAAGGTGCGTTATCAATACGCGGAGGATAAAGGAGAGCTCGGCCGCTCCATCGGCGGGCAGGTCTTGAAACTGGATGACGGAAGTCTGGTGTTCATGAATGAATTGTATCCGCCGAAGCTCATGCGCGAGGCGGCGGTGCGGGAAGCGGGACGGTATCGGTTCCGGCTCTCGGCTTACGCTTGGAAGAGCGGCGGCAAGACGACGCCCATCCTGATCTACACGGGCAGCCAGAATCCCCAGGCCGGCAAGACAGAGCTGACGCAGACTTTTGATGCGCCGCCGGACAAGCCGAAGGTCTTCGAGTGGGAAGAGCGGATGCAGGCGCGGGATAACATCCGCGTGGTGACGATGGGGCCGATGAAGCCGTGGCCGGACAAGCCGGAGAGTTACCAAGGCGTCGGGCTCGCCGCGCAATGGCTGGAGGTGGAAGGCCCGCTGGTGGAGGAGTGGCCGCCGAAGAGTCATACGACCTTGCTCGGCAATGTGAATCTCGCACAAGGCACGCTGAATGATGCGAACGCGATTCTGCGTCGACTCATGCCGCGCGCGTTTCGTCGCAGCATCAGTGAAACGGAACTGGCTCCGTATACTGCGCTCATCAAAGCGCGCTTGGACAGCGGGGTGAAGTTTGAGGACGCCTTGCGCGTGGGATTGAAGGCGGTGCTGACGTCGCCGGACTTCCTGTATCTGAAAGCAAAGCCGGGCAAGCTCACCGATCCGCAACTGGCCTCGCGCCTCTCTTATTTCCTATGGAGCACGATGCCGGATGAAGCCCTCCTCACGCTGGCGAATCAAGGCCAGCTCGCGAAGCCCGATACTTTGCGCGCGCAAGTGGAGCGGATGTTGAAGGACCCGAAAGCGGTGGCGTTCACGGATAATTTCACCGGGCAATGGCTGGGGCTGCGCAACATCAAGGCGACGAATCCGGACAAAGAACTTTACCCGGAGTTCGATGAATTGCTGGAACGCTCGATGGTGATCGAGACGAAGACATTCTTTAACGAGATCCTGAAGAACGATCTGAGCGTGGTGAATTTCATCCACAGCGATTTCGCGATGTTGAACGAGCGGCTGGCGAGGCATTATGAGATTCCCGGGGTGCAAGGGATGGAGTTTCGCAAAGTGGCGCTGAAACCGGAGTGGCGTCGTGGCGGTGTGCTGACGCAGGCGAGCATCCTGAAGGTTTCCGCGAATGGCACGACGACTTCGCCCGTGCTGCGCGGGGTATGGCTATTGGATCGTTTGCTCGGCAAGCCCGTGCCGCCACCGCCGAAGAACGTCGCGGCGATCGAGCCAGATATCCGTGGCGCGGTGAGCATCCGGGACCAACTTAACAAACATCGCAATGTGGAGACGTGCGCTTCATGCCATGTGAAGATCGACCCACCAGGCTACGCGTTGGAATGCTTCGATGTCATCGGCGGTTATCGCGCGACTTATCGCAAGAAGGCGGACTGGAACAATCGCGCGTTCGTGGATGGCAAGCGCATGCCCTACGGCAACGGTCCGAAGGTGGAGAATGCGGACAAGCTATCCGATGGCCGGGCTTTCACGGGCATTGATCAATTCAAGGCGTTGCTCCTGAAAGACCGGGAGCAACTGGCGCGCGCGACCACGGAAAAGCTGCTCGTGTATGCCACGGGGCACGGGATGGAATTCAAGGACCGGGCGATCATCGAAGACATCGTGAAGCGCACAGAGCCGAAGCTTTATGGCTTCCGCAGCCTCATCCATGAGCTGGTGCAAAGCCCAACCTTTCAATCCAAGTGAACATGAATATGCACGCGATCAATCGCCGTTCTTTTCTTAGAGCAGCCGGGTTGATGCTGGCGCTGCCCGCGCTGGAATCGCTGGGCACGGCCGCCGCTGCCGCTACGGGTGCTCCACGCCGTCTGGTGTGCGTGAATACGTCGCTGGGATTGCATGGTGAATATCTGTTCCCGACGAAGACAGGCCGTGATTACACGCTCACGCCGTATCTGGAAGTGCTGAAGGATTTCCGGAATGATCTCACGATCTTCTCGGGTGTGTCGCATCCGGAGGTGGATGGCGGGCATTCGTCGGAGGCGAGTTTTCTCACGGCCGCAGTGCATCCGGGCAGCAGTAGTTTTCGCAACAGCATCTCGCTCGACCAGTTCGCGGTGGAGAAGCTGGCGCCGGATACCCGCATCCCGTTCCTGGCGCTCGCGACGGATCGCTCGAGCCTGAGCTACAGTCGCGCGGGCGTGCAGATTCCCTCGGACAAGAAGCCTTCCGCGATATTCCGTAAGCTCTTCGTTGATGGCACGCCAGCCGAGGTGAAGCAGCAGATGCAACGGCTGAAGGATGGGCAGAGCATCATGGACACCGTGCACGCACAGGCGAAGAAGATCGAGCGAGACGCGACGGCGGCGGATCGCGAACGGCTGGACCAGTATTTCACAGCGGTGCGGGAGGTGGAGCAACGGCTGGTGAAAGCCGAGGCGTGGTCGCAGAAGCCGAAACCCAAGATCACCGCGCCCATTCCAAACGACATCGCGGACCGGAAGGACATCATCGGCCGCACGCGCCTGCTCTTCGACGTCATGCACCTGGCGTTGCAGACGGATTCCACGCGCTTCATCACGTTGAGCATCGACGGCATGAACGATGTACCACCGATCCAAGGGGTGACCATCGATCACCACAATCTCTCGCATCACGGCAAAGACCCGGAAAAGCTCGCGCAGCTCAAGATCGTGGAATCACTGGAGATGCAGGCGTTGAGAGATTTGCTGGCGAAACTTCGTGACTCGAAGGAGACGGGCGGTTCCGTGCTGGACCGGACGACGGTGCTTTACGGGTCGAACCTCGGCAATGCGTCCAGTCACGACACGAAGAACATGCCGGTGATCGTGGCGGGGGGCGGATTCAAGCATGGGCAGCACGTGGCTTTTGACCCGAAGAACAACACGCCCACAGGGCAGATCTTTGTGAGCCTGCTGCAACGGCTGGGGATCGAGGCGGATCAGTTCGCGAGCGGCAAGGGGCGGGTGAACGGGCTGGAGTTGCTATAAATTGATACGAATTCATGAAACCAGATTCTTTTACCGGCGTCATTAGGGGCATGAGTCAGATGAGCATGACGGGCCGGGTATTACGTGGAGCGTTGTGGACAGCCGCTTTGGCGGGGCTGGCCATGGGCGCCGGATTGACGTTGCGCGCGCAGTCCATCGGCGATCTGGAGAAGCGTTTTCATGAGCTGGACAAGGACAAGGACGAGAAGCTCACCCCGCAGGAATTGACGGACAAAGCGTGGTTCGAGCGGTTGGACCGGGATAAGGACGGCATCGTGACGCTGGCCGAGGTGCGGGCCCTGACGAAGACGATGCGCTCAGGCAATGCGACCGGTGACAACCTGTTCAAACTGCTCGACAAGAATGGCGACGGCAAGCTGGTGCGGGAAGAGGTGCCGCAGCCGCAGATGTTCGACCAACTGGATGTGAACCAGGACGGCTCCGTGACCTTGGAAGAGGCGAAGTCCGCGCTCGCAAACCTGAATGCCATCCGGGGCAATACGAAAGGCGCGAAGGCGGCACCGAAGCCGAATGTGGAATCGCCTCGCGAAGGCCCCAAGCAGCTCAAAGGCAGCGAAGTGGGTGTGGGCCGGATGTTGCCCGAGGTGAGCTTCACCGATGTGAACGGCAAGACGGGCAAGCTGAGTGATTTCAAATCCAGCAAGGCGCTGGTGATCGCGTTCACGACCACATCGTGCCCGGTGGGCAAGCGGTATGCGCCGACGCTGGCGAAGCTGGAGAAGGACTATACGGCGAAGGGGGTGACGTTCCTCTTCGTGAATCCGACGGAGACGGACACGCTAGAGAGCATCCGCGAGGATCTGAAAGCGCACGGCTGGAAGGGCCGTTACGTGCAGGACAAGGATGATGCTTTCACCCACGCGCTACAGGCGAAGACGACGACAGAGGTGTTTCTGGTGGATGCCGCGCGCACGCTGGTCTATCGCGGGGCGGTGGATGATCAGTATGGTTTGGGTTATTCGCGTGAGGAGGCGCGGGAGACTTATTTGGAGGACGCATTGAAAGCGTTGCTCGCGGGCAAGGTGCCGGATATCGCGGCCACGAGTGCGCCGGGTTGCGCACTGGAAGTGAAGGAGTCGGCGCCAGCGGTCACCGCGGCGACGTATCACAATCAGATCGCGCGCCTCATGCAGAACAATTGCGTGGAGTGCCATCGCAAGGGTGGTGTGGGACCGTTCAGCCTGGAGACCTACGACGATGTGAAGGCGCACGCGGGAATGATCCGCAAGCAGGTGGAGAGCGGGGCGATGCCGCCGTGGTTCGCCACGCCGGTGAAGCATGGAGAGGTGACGCCGTGGGCGAATGAGCGTTCGCTGACGGAACTGGACAAGGCGATTTTGTTGGACTGGTTGAAGAGCGACAAGCCGGTGGGGAATCCGGCGGAGGCGCCCATCGCTCGCACGTTTCCTGCGGAGTGGCTTATCGGGAAACCAGACCTGAT
>JAJNBN010000005.1 GCA_021156225.1 Verrucomicrobiota bacterium
CGGTCTGCCGCCCTATTGATTGGCCTTTGGCTGCACCGGCTCACGATTCAACTGTAACCGCAACTCGCGCGATTTTCCATCGGCACGATTGGGGATGAAAAACTTGGCTTGGGCATTGGTCATCACGGTCTGGATCTTCTCCGTCATCACCCGCCGTTTGAACAAGTTGGGATCTTCACGGTAGAGCGGCAGCAGTTCACTGTAGGTGGCGGCCTCGGCGCGCACGGCCTGCACGAGCTGGTTGCTCTCGGACATACCGGCACTGAGCAGTGCCTGCCGCTCGCCTTCAGCCTCGCGCAGCAACTTGCCAGCGTCGCCTTGGGCGGCATTGACCTTCTCGTTACGGTCCAGATCGGACTGTTGCACCGCTTCGTAAGAGGGGCGCACATTGAAGGGGGCGGAGGTATCCACGTTGATGGGTTCCAGCGTCACGCCAAGGTTGTATTGGGAAACCAATTGTTGCACCCGGTCAGAAACCTTCTCGCGGAAGGCTCCTTTGTCCACATACAAGGCCCGTTCCGCCGTGAAATGCGTGGCGGCGTAAAAAATGGCGTTGTCCACGAAACTCTGCAGGAGCTTGGCGGTGTCGGCATACTCAAAGGTGTAACGCACCGGATCCGTGATGCGATAATTCAGCGTCGCCTTCACATGGATGATGTTGCCATCGGAGGTCAGCACGTAGCCGTCCACGCCGGGCCGCAAGGATTCGGAGCCGGAAGGCATGTCGCCTTTGATCTCCTGGTCCGGACTGACCACCGGCCAGCCGCCCGTGGAGAGCACGCTATGACTCTGACCCAACGGGATTTTCACGATCTCATCAATCGGATAAGGGAAAGCCCAATGCAAACCCGGCTTCAGGGCCACATCCGTCCCCTGCCCAACCGGCTTGCCCAGTCGCAGGATGACGGCGGACTCGTTCTCCTTCACCTGGAATACACCGGAGGAGAAGAAAATGATCACCAAGATCACCATCAGCACCTTGACGATGGCGAAGCTGCTGCGTAACGCATCGGACAAGGCCCGGGTGGAAGGATCATCGACATCCGAGATCTCGGGTTCCGGCTGGGGCGCCTCTTTCTTCTGGCCCAGCAATTCCTCGAGATGATCTTTGTCATGACCAAAGGACTCCATCTTGGGTCCCTTGCCCTGACCGTGGTCATGATCGTGTCCATGTCCGTGGTCGTGGTCATGATCGTGCCCGTGACCATGCGAGTGCCCATGATCATGGTCATGATCGCCATGATCGTGATCGTGCGAGCCTTTGTGATCTTTGTCGCTCATGGCGGGTTACTTGTTGGCTTTCTTGTCGTTCGCTTCCCAGCCGCCGCCGCTCAACATGTCGAACGGAGGAGTCTGCTGGTCGAGGATCAAGGTGGAACGGTCCTTCAAAGACAGCTCGAGCGCCTTGAGACGCAGGAGGAAGATGGCGAGATCCGGCTCCTGTTTGAACACGGCGTAAGATTTGGCCGCTTCGCGATCGCCCTGGCCGCGGATGATCTCCGCCTTGCCCTTGGCTTCTGCGAGGATCTCTTCCCGCTTCTGCTTGGCTTCCGCCCGGATGCGGGTGGCTTCGCTCTCGCCTTCGGCCGTGTACTGTTTCACCAGGCGCTCACGTTCTGCCTTCATGCGGGCGAACACCTTGGTGGTCACGTTCTCCGGGAGGCCGAGCTGCTTGATGCCCAGCAGGACCACTTCCACGCCGTATTCTTTTTCGGCGAGCGGTTTCACATTGGCCAGCATCTCTTTCTCGATCTGGTCGAACTTCAGGGTCTTCGGGTCGGTGGAGACGAGGTCGCTGAAATCATACTGGCCGATCACGCCGTTCTTGGCGCTGCGGATCAGGTTCTCGAGCTTCTCCTCGGCCTTCGCAGCGTCACCGTTGAAGCTGGTGAGGAACTTGGCCGGGTCCGCGATCTTCCAACCGGCGAAGACGGTGATCAGGATGATGCGCGAGTCTTTCGTCTGCGTCTGCTCGAACTTCTTCTCGAAGTTCTGCGTACGGTTCTCGAACTTGTAAACGTTCTGGATCGGCCACGGCATCTTGAAGTACAGGCCCGGCTCGGTCTTCGGCGTGGAGAATTTGCCGAACTGGGTCACGACCGCCACCTCCGTCTCCCTTACTTGGAAGGAGAACAGCAGAAATGCGAACACGATGACCAGGATGATCCCGACAACTAATGACAGAGTATTCTTCTTCATACCCAAATTATTTCTTCAGCTTCTTGACTTAAAAAAAATTATTGTTTTTGCACGGTCGGCAGCGCCACGTCCTCGATGATGTCCATCCGCACCCGGTCTTCCAGGTTCATGATGATCGTGTCCGTGGTGTTCGTGATGCCGATCACATATTTGCGCGCCGGCGCCACCGCGCGGCTCATGGTGTCCAGATAGGAACGCTGGCGGAAAACTTCGGGTGAAGCTTGGTAGGCGACGATCTGGTTCGGGAACCGTCCCGCCGCCGCCACACCCTTGGCCTGCTCGGACAAACGATAAACCTCGGCATCGGCGATGATGTTCGCCGCCACGGCATGCGCGAGCGGGATGGCCTGGGCCATCTCCCCCTCCGCCGTGTAGATGATGCCGGAACGCGCTTGCAGCGCCGCGTTCACCTGCTCGTAGGCCTCCGCCACCGCGACGGGCGGATGGATGTCCTGAAGGCCGACGAAAAGGATGTTCACACCGAGTTCGTGTTTATCCGCTGCTTTCTGGATTCGCGTCTGCAGCTCTTTGGCGGCATCCAGACGGCCACGCGCCATGATGTCATCCAGATCCACGCTCACCAGGAAGTTCACCACTTCGCGGGTCGCCAGTTTTTCCAGCAACTGTCCGGCGTCTTCGTGGTTATACACCCACTTCTTCAGATCTCCGATGGTGTATTGGACCGGGATGCTGGCGGTGAGCAGGTTGACCGGTACCGCTGCTTCAGCGGTGGAATCCGCGTTATTGGTGACGCTCAGTTGCTGGCGGCTGGCCACCAGCATATTGACCTCTTCCTTGTAGTGCGCCTTGGTCCAAAGGACGGTGCGCTCGCGCTCGAGCTTGTCATCAGGAATCACACCGACGAGGAAGCTTTGGATGGCGCGGGTCTGGTAACGATACACCCGGTCCATCGGCCAGGGCATTTTGAAATGCGGTCCTGGCTCCAACACCCCGGCAGCCGTGGGCTTGCCGAAGCGCTCCACCACGGCCTGTTCGCCGGGTTCAATGAAAACGATCATGCTGGACAGCCACAAAATGCCGATCTGCGCCAGGATGATCCAGGCGATGGTGCGTTGCAGGAAACGATAGAACCAGGTTTCCGAAACTTTGAAACCGAACTGGTAATCCAAGGCCAGCGCCGCCGTGGAGAAAAACCCGGCCGGATCACCCACCAGACCGATCACCCGGCTGTCATACAGCAGATGGGTGACCTGCCCCTTCAAGCGCGGACGATAGGCTTCAAAAAGAACGTTGAAGAATGTTTCCACCGCCGCGAGAGCGAGAATGATGACCAGAATCCGCGCGATGATGACATCCACTTGCGGATTGCCCAAATAGGCGAAGACCAGCGCCGTCAGGGCCAGCAAACTCGCGAAAGAGCAGAGCAGCATGTAAGCCGAGCTGGGCCGCAGCAACCGCTGCTTTTCCAACCGGGCCACGCCGGCGGAGTATTTGCCCAACATGAACTGGGCGAGCATGAAGATGCCGAAGAAAGTCATCCCCACTGGCGCCCGGCTCAACAACAACGAGCCATACTCCTGATACCGCGTCCACAACACATAAACCGCGACGGATTGCGCGATGAGCATCAGGATGGCAAAGGTGGGCACACCGAAACGCTCGAACTGCAAACGGGCCCGATGGGCCGGGAAATTCTCCGCTTCCGCCGTGTCAAACAAGGCCGAGGCATTCTTGGATTTCTGCAACTCGTCAAACTCCAGCTTCTCCAGCTCCTCCTGGGTCTCCAGCCGCATCTGCAGGTAGGAGACCAGTGAGACCAGGAAGCCAAAGCCCACGAACAGGGCAGTGACTTCGGCCGTGGCCGATTTCAGATATTGCGCAGTCACGGCGGCGGCGATGCCGATGCCCAAAAAGACTGCCAGGTTGATCAACCCGTTGCGTTGCACGTTGCGATCCGTACTCATGCTAGTTCAGTTCCCGGTCTTCAAACAGGTATAGCGCAACCATAAGGGAGGCCCCGAGATAGCCCACCACATAGCCAAAAGCTTGCGCCACATAACTCCACGGCACGCCGGGTTTACCCGGCTCCAAAGTGTCTGCCGTCCAAAACAACTGCCAGTTGGGCGTGATCGTATAGAGAACCTTGGCCCAATAGGAACCGGCTTCCGCCGGACGCCCGAAAAGATAATCCGACATCAGCCCGATGATGAAAACGCCCGAACAGATGGCCAGCGTGGGGATCGTCTCCAACCGCGTGGAGCAGGCCAAAGCCACCCCGGCCAGCGTCCACAGGGCGAACAGGATCAGCACCGTCACCGGCACCATACGCACATCCACATGGTTGGGCTCCGTTTCCACCGCCACTTTCAAGACCATGAAATTGGTGATGATGATATAGGCGATGGTGGTGGTGACCACCAGCGCCAGAATGCCATCCGAGGCGAACGGGCGGCGCAGGAAATAGTTGCTGATACCGGCCATCAGGTAGGCCAGGGCAACCGCACCGTAGTAAACTCCCATGCCCGCCAAATCCGCATCACCATACGCATCATACGCCATGCGGCTGGCCAGCAGCACGCTGAGAGCGTTGATATAGGTAAGGACCGTCAAGGCACCTGCCACTCCGAAAAACTTGGCCATCAGGAACTGGGAACGGCTGACCGGCTTGGACAAAACGGCGAGCGCCGTGCCCGTCCGGATCTCCTTGGCCACCGAGGAGGAGGCGCTCAACACAGCACCAAACAAACCGGAAATCAGGGTGACCGCCAGCACACTGTCCTTGACCAGCTTGGGATCATCACCCAAGGCCATGTAAGGCACTGCCGCCAAAAAGACATTGAACACGGCCGTGCTCGTCGCCAGCAGCAGGAAAACCGGCTGCCGGATCAACTCCATGAACGCATTGACTGCTATGGTCAGTACTTGCCGCATTTAATCTTGGTTGCGCCGCGTATGATAGGTGCGAAGCCCCTGATTGCAACGGCTAACCCCGGTTATCGCCCGTTTTTCCGTAGTTTTATGGACTGTTTGCTTCATTTTTACCATCACACCCCGTCTGTCCGGCCCACTTGGCCCACGTTTGGTTATCAATGACAGACAGCCCATATAACACGTCGTTCAACTCAAACACCTCGGCAAAATGGGTGATAGACACCATCTACCAACCGTGCCAGATGCCTCTCCAACAGGCAGAACCGGAACATCATCATGAGGATAGGAAGGCAGAAAGCCGTCAGGCCGGGTTCAAAAAGGGACAGGAAAACTTTTAGTAGTAGCGGACGAAGGACTTCTTGGTCAGCCGTTCCACATACTGCCGGCGCAAACGGCTCCGCTCTTCGGCCACCAAAATCTTCTCAATCTCGTCCCGCACCTCGGGCAAGGGCCGGACCTGCGCCTGGCGGACATCTTCCACCAGGAGGATGTAGCAGGCATCGGCGGTCTCGATGACCCCGCTATGCTGGCCTTTCTTCAAAGTAAACGCCACGGCATCCAGTTCCGGACGCAACACTTTCTTCTTCTCCACCCAGCCCCAGTCACCTTGTTGAGCACGTTGGGCACCCTCGGAATAGATGCCAGCCATCTCGGTGAAGGAAGCCCCTTCGTCCAGCTTGAGCAGGATCTCCTTGGCCAGTTTGGTGGTGATGGCGGCGTCTGATCCCGGCGGTTTGTTCAGCACGATCATCCGCAATTTGACCTGGTCCTCCAACTGGAAGTTCTGCTTGTTGGTCTCGAAATACTGCTCGATCTTATAAGGTGAGATGAGCACCACGGAACTCACGTGCTTCTGCGCCAAGGCGTCCACGATGATCTGTTCGCGGATGTTCCGGCGGTAGCTCTCATAGGTGCCGCCCTGGGCCTGCAACGTTTGAGTCAGACGCAGACGGTCTCCGAATTGCTTGCGGATGCGGATGTTGATCTCGTCATCGATGATGCTCTCGGGAAGGTTGTAACCGGAAACCTTGTAGTCATTCAGGATCAACTGGCGCTCCACCAGTTGCTGCAGCGCATCCGTCTGGATCTGCGTCATCTTCTGCTGCAACTGCGCCGCCGGCAGGGGAGTCCGCCGCACCGCATCGAGCGCAGGTCCGGCAAAATCTTCCACCTCACTGTAGGTGATCACCGCTTCGTTGACGATCACGGCGATGCCGTTCAGCGTACGGGTTTGTGCGGCTGCCTGGAGCGTCAGCGCCAACGTGAACCCTAGTATTAACCGGAATGCTTTCATGACAAACGTGGCGCATAGTAGGTACGGCACTGGCACGGGGTCAAGCCGACCCGCAGGAAAGCTTAAAAAATAAACTCGCCCTGATTTCGAGCCCCCAAAGGACATTAAGACACCGCCACCGCCCCTTTTCCCTGGGTTGTTCACCCCCTGCGACTTCCCCTTGCACCCTCAAACACTCCCGCCTATCCTCCGCCACGACATGAAGCATCAGCTCGAATTCGAAAAACCGATTCTCGAACTCCAGCGGAAACTGGACGAGTTAAAGCGGCACCCGGCGGAGAATAAGTCGCTGACCATCGATTTTGATCAGGAAATCAAGCAGATGGAGCATAAGATCGCCGAAACTCGCAGGCAGGTTTATACGAATCTGAGTGCTTGGCAACGCGTCCAGCTTGCCCGCCATCCCAAACGCCCTTTTACGCTGGATTATATCCAGAATTCTTTCAGTGATTTCGCGGAATTGCATGGCGACCGCCTTTTCTCGGATGACCGGGCCATTGTCTCCGGCTTTGCCAAGTTAGGTAAACACAAGGTATTGGTCATCGGCACACAAAAGGGTCGGGATACGAAGGAAAACATCCTCCGCAACTTCGGCTCCGCGCACCCGGAAGGTTATCGTAAAGCCCTGCGGTTGATGAAGTTAGCGGATAAGTTCGGCCTCCCGATCATCACTTTGATCGATACCGCGGGTGCCTATCCTGGCATCGGTGCCGAAGAGCGCCATATCGCGGAGGCGATCGCGGTCAACCTCCGTGAGATGATGCTTTTCCAAGTGCCTATCATTGCGGCAGTTATCGGTGAAGGTGGTTCCGGTGGCGCGCTGGGAATCGGGGTCGCGGATAAGGTGCTCATCATGGAGAACGCTTATTATTCCGTGATCAGCCCGGAAGGTTGCGCCGCCATTCTCTGGAAGGAACGCAACGCCGCTGCCAAGGCGGCCGAAGCGTTGAAAATCACGGCCAAGGATTTGCTGGAGCTCAAGCTGGTGGATGAAATCATCCCAGAACCCTTAGGCGGTGCCCATGTAGACGTGAAAGCTTCTGCCGATAATCTGAAGCAGCATCTGCTTAAGCATCTCGAAGCTTCGCTGAAACTCAGCACCACGGACCGCTTGCGCCTGCGCTATCAAAAATTCCGGGCTCACGGTCACTACAACGAGCCCAAAGCAAAACAGCCTGCCGTCGCCTAAGCGAAGTCGCAGCATCCCACGTCCGGCCCATGCCGCTCTACCCGCTCACGTTTCAGCCCATCTTCAAGGAACGCGTCTGGGGCGGACGGCGTCTGGCGGATCTTTACCAAAAGAATCTTCCCCCTGCTGTCCCCATCGGCGAATCGTGGGAGATCACGGATCGTCCGGAAGGCGTCAGCGTCATTTCCAATGGTCCCTTCGCCGGCCAGGACCTGCGCTGGCTCATGGAGCATCACCAAGCCGAGCTCCTCGGTCCCGTCCAACCTCAAGGCGGCCGCTTCCCCTTGCTCGTCAAACTCCTCGATGCCCAGGACGACCTTTCCCTCCAGGTGCATCCGCCCGCTCACAAGGCCGTTGAACTCGGCGGCGAACCCAAGACAGAGATGTGGTATATCACGCATGCCACACCCACGGCCCAGATTTACGTGGGCCTGAAGAAAGGCGTCACTCGTGAGGAGTTCGAGCGCAAGGTCAAAGACGGCTCCGTGGCCGAGTGCTTCCATCGCCACACCGTCAAGGCGGGCGATTCCATGTTCCTTCCCAGCGGCCGCGTTCACGCCCTCGGCGCAGGCAGCGTGCTCTTCGAGATCCAGCAGAACTCCGACACCACTTATCGCGTCTTCGACTGGAACCGTGTCGGCCTCGACGGCAAACCGCGTGATCTCCATCTCGCGCAAGCGCTGGCCTCGATCGATTTTAATGACTTCGAGCCCGCTCTCCTTTCCTCCACCACCGCAGCGTCCGGCGCCCAAAGCCGCCGGTCATTGGTGAACCATGAACTTTTCTCCGTGGACCTGCTCACTTTGCCTCCCAAGTCCTCGCTGCCGCTGAAACACTCCGGTCCCTTGGTCATAGCCGCCACGCGCAACAGCGTTTCCCTCCTTTCCTCCGGTGATCCCGTGCATCTGCAAGCGGGCCAGTTCGCCGTGCTGCCGGCTTCAGTGACCGATGCGACCCTGCAGACCGGCTCGATGACCGACGCCAGCATTCTTGTGGCTGAGGCAAAATAAATCCGTTCATTTCCCAATTCTCCTTGTCTCTCATCTGAGGCTTGCAATCCCACCCCAGATTTAGTTTCCTCCAAATTACGTTGGGTCTTAGGACCATGGGAACACTCTTTCCCGCTGGCAAAAACCGTTTGCTGGTTTCTGAACCCACGGCCAAAGGAACACACACATCATCATCACAAACGTATGCTCGCAGAGTATAAAACTAAAACAAACATCGGCATTGGCGTTGGAATCTTGCTTCAAATTCTCGGCGCCGTACTCAGCGGCGTGGAAGGCATCGCCATCATCGGCCTGCTCATGCAGATAGTTGGTTTCATCATGTTCATCTGGGGTTGCAGTTGTTACGCCGTGGGCAAGGGCTACTCCCAGTTCCTCGGCATCTTGGGCTTCCTGAGCTGCATTGGGCTCGTCATCCTGGTTGTGCTTCCAGACAAACATAAATCTCCGCCTCCTATCAAATAACCGTAACAATTTCCCGTCCCGGACCCAGGGGCCAGCTTCGCTGGCCCCTGTTTTTTTACGCCACCACCTCTCCCTTTCCATTCCACGTCTCGATCATCTTCAATTTCTTCCCGCTCAACATCCGGTAACAATCCGGCAGATCAAAACTCTTCAACACTCCCGGCACCATGCACGAGAGCGGCCATTTATAGATCTCCGTCTCCGCCAGGTCCGCGAATGACGTCAGCGCATTCTTGAACGTCACCTGGTTCACTTCATCCGCGATGATCGCTGCGAACGTCGCCGGGATTGTGCCCCAACCCTTCGCCACCAGATGCACGCCCTCATGCCCTGTGCCGCGCAACCAGTCGATCGTCCGCAAGATATCCCACGTCTTCTGCGCCACGTATGAGTCATCCAGCATGATCGCATGGATCGCGTAAAAATAATCGCTCCCATACGGCGTCAGGAATGAGTTCGCGCCACACGTGTCCGGTTGCGATTCCCCGATGCCCCGCACATCGCACGCATAGATCGCCGCGTCCTTCTCCGCGCCTATGATCTCCTTGATCAAAGGCTCCTCGCGCAACTCCGCATCCGCCGAGTGATGCGAGATATAAAGCACCGCACGCTTCTTGTCCTTCGGCGGCCGCGAATACAGCGGTTCATCCGTCAATCGTGTCACCAAAGTTTGTATACCCGGTTCCGTCTCCACCACGTATGTAATCGCGTGCTTCGTCGGATACTTGCGATTCCCTAGCGGACGCAATATCCGATAATCCGGATACGTGCTCTGCCGCCGCACCTTCAACACATTCGTCAACGCCTGCCGCAACGCATTCCCATCCAGCGGCGCGCGCTCCTTCCGCAACTTCTCCGAGATTTCTTTCGTGAAGGAAAACATCGTGCGCGACTTCAGCTCCGCCACCTGCCCGTTCGGCGTGCACCACAGCGCCTCATCCTTCTCGATCTCCAGCGCCGGTTCCTTCTCCGCCGTGGACACCTGCGTCATCGCGTTGAAAAACTTGTACATCTCCTCCCGGTTCTCCTGCGAGTAACCGTGATACGTCGGCCCCGTGAACATCGCGATGTTGTTCGGGTAACCCAGCAGATCATACAACCGCTGCAAGCGCCCATACGCCTCCTCCGTCCCGCGCACATCGAAGAAATCGCGTTCTTTCGCCAGCAAGATCACCGGCCTCGGCGCCATCGCCGCGATGAAATCCTCGTGATCCAATCCCAGCGCCAGCGCCTTCGGCGGACACTGCTCAGTGTCGGCGGGTAATTCATTCTCCAGATTGCGCCGGAACGTCGTCACGAAACACGCCGGCGCCGCCATCGTCCACCGGCTCTCCAACCCGCACAACCACGTCGTCATCGTGCCCCCGCCCGAATTCCCCGTGATCCCCACGATCTGCGGATTCACTTCCTTCCGCGTCAGCAGATAATCCAGCGCGCGAATCCCATCCCACGCCCGCCAGCTCCCGAAAAATTCCCCCACCAGAAACTGCTGATTCCCGCCCAGCAAATGCTCCTGGACCCCTGCCCCCACGGGCGATTTCAACTGCTCATTCGTATATTGGAATCGCTCCCCTTGTCCGATCGGATCAAAGATCAGCACCACATAACCCTGCCGCGCCAATCCCTGCGCAAAACTCTGATACGCCTCCGCCGCCTTCCCATTCGTCGAGTGCCCACAAGAACCCACAATGCCCGGCAACGGAAATTGTTTCCCCTTCGGAATGTATAAGTTCGCCGTCACCAAAAAACCCGGACGGCTCTCGAAGATCACATTCTCGATCGTGTAAGCATCCCGCTCGATCGTCTTCGTCGTCCGCGCATTCAGCGGCGTCTTCTCCGGCCACGGCCCGAAGCAAGTCTGAATCTTCTGCCGCACACTCAACACATACCGTTGTGCATCCTCCAGGTTCTTCATCTCCATGCGCTTGGCCCGGAACGATTGATCCAGCCGCCGCACCCGCCCCACATACTGCTCCTGCACCATCCGCGAGAATCGGTTCAGTGGTGCCAGAGCGGGCGCAGCGGGTGCCTTCCCCGCCTCCGCCGCCAGCGCCGAAGAAACACCCGGCACCTCCCCCATCGCCAGGCCCAAAAGCCCCAGCCCCGTGGCCTGCAACAACTCACGACGATTCCACAGCAACGACGGATCAGGATTAGGTGAAGGATTCATGATAACAATACCCCACTACATACTCCCGTTTCCGTTCCAACAAAAGCCATTTTGCCATTTCCCGCCCAATCCCGGTAGGGCATCGCTGCCGCGATGCCGTTGCCTTTCCCTTTTCGTCTTCATACCTCATAATTCATCCTTCATAAATTTTCTGAGTCGTGAGGAATCTCGCGTGGAAGGAAACCACCGCTAAACCTCTCCTTTTCGCCAGCCTTTTGCTAGCTGTCAGAACTATATCAAATTTCCGCAATTCCGCCATACCTTTTCGCTAAAATTTGCATCGAAAACCGAACCGGTTCATCTCCAACAAATTACAAAAAACACTCATCTCGTAACTCGCTATTTAGATTTCCAATCCCCACTCGCACCCGCCCTAAAAACTCAAACAACGAGCCTGCGAATTCGATCCCGTTTGGGCCTCTAAACTCCCTGAATCGAGTCCCTTCCCGTCCGTTCCCTTTTCGTGTATTTCGCGTCCTTCGCGGTTGACCTTTTTCCTTCCCGGGCAGGCACGCGAATCGCCCTCACCCACCTCGGCACTTGTTAATAAGTGCCGAGGTATTCTACCGTCTCCCCAGAGCTCCGGCGCTATATCCGGCCACCTCTAAACGTCTTGCCAAAAACACCGCCACCCGGTTCACTGAAACTCAAGCAAAGGACATCCAAGACCACGAATCAAACCTCGGTCCCACACGCATCACCGCAAAAACCAAAAAGGAGCCACCATGAAAACCACCCTCACCTGCCTCACCGCCCTCATCCTGTTCACCGCCACCCTCGCGACCGCGCAAGAGCAACCGCCACCCACCATCAAAACCCTGCCCGCCTCCGTCATCAAAACCGTCCCCGCCAGCGGCGATGCCGCCGTGGACGCCGCCACCACCACCCAGATCAAAGTCACTTTCAGCAAACCCATGAAAGACGGCTCCTGGTCCTGGTCCCAGATCTCCGACGAAACCTTTCCCCCCATTGTAGGCAAGCCGAAGTATCTGGAAGACAAACAGACCTGCGTCGTGGATGTGAAACTCCAGCCCCAGAAAACCTACGTCCTCTGGCTCAACTCCCAGAAGTTCGGCAACTTCAAAGACACCGACGGCAAATCATCCGTCCCCTACCTCCTCGTCTTCCAAACCAAGTAAACCAAAACCTAATATTGTTCACATGACTGCGAACTGGCCCTTTTCAGACCCGCCAAACCTCGCCGTACTTACGCTCCGCTCTATCATCGCGGGCGCCCCGGTTCTTTGCGTCACACATCGTCATGGCTGGCGGTTCACGGGTCACGGCACCCCGTTGCTTAGCGATGCTACTCCCATGGGCCTCGCGGAAATGGTGGCTCTGGATTCCACTTTGGCGCTAGTTGCCGACCTGCCCGAAGGCTGGCAGGCTTCGCGTTGTCATGTCGAAGATGAATGGAAGAGATCACCCTATGATCACACCTTGTCATGATCATACGCAGCCTCCCGCAACTGCAGAACGTCCCTCACTCTCAGTTGGATGTGCGTCCAATATAGCTCGCGGAAGAGCGGGTAGGCAGCGGCTGCATCCACCCTCATGAACCCCGATCCTGAAACGATCCGCGCACGTCTGCCGGTCTGGGACGCCCTCTCAGAATTCTTTCTGGATACCGAACTGGACCCGGAAGATCATCAGCGCATCGCGGCCGTTTTGGCCCGCTCCCCGTATTCGGAAACCGAGCTTTGGGAAATCCTGCGGTTCGAAGTCTACCCGCCCTGCCACCCGAACCTCCTCTGTGTGGCCGGTGAATGGGGGACTTTTGGTCAGGCGTGGCTCATGGAGCGAGTCGCCCCGCTCTGCGGTCACCGGCCCCGCTTCTACTGGCCCTTTGTCTACGACTGGATGTTTCGAGACCACTGGGCCCAAATTCGCCGCCTGCTTCTCGACCTTCGAAAACAGGAACTCCGCAGCAGCTCTATATAAAACAGGAAGCCTCTATCCCATGGCTAAAGCAAAAAGAAAAACACTTCCCAAGGATATCAAATCATTGCTGGAAAAGGCGACGATAGCTGAACTCAAAGCCGTGTTCGAGACCTGTGAAATCGACGCTCGCGGCGGATATGGCAAACAAACTGCACTCGCCCTCGATGAATGTCCCGATGATTTGGCCCGCTGGCTGGTAGCCCAAGGTGCGGACTTGTCCGCAACCGATACTTGGGGCAATACACCACTTCATGAACGGGCGCGAAGCCGGAGAGGCAGCATCGAAGTTTTGCTCGCGTTGGGTGCCGATGTCCACAGCACCAGCAGTTCCATCGGCACGCCACTCCACGCGGCAGCCGCCTCATACCACGCCGCTCATGCCCGGTTGCTCCTTCAGTATGGGGCCCGCGTTGATGAACTTAATAAAGAACGTCTGTCCCCGCTCGAACTGGCCTTGCGTGGTTGCAACAACATAGAGATTGAAAATATGGTGCTGCTTGCCAAAACCCTTCTGGACGCAGGAGCGAAGAAAACTCCACGGATGAAGGGATTCGTCGAGGAGATCGGACAGCGTTTCGAATTCCATCGCAGCGCCTTCGCCCGCGAGAGCGTGGATGCAGTAAGCAACGCTCTGGACGAACTGTATGGGATTTTCGAAGTACAGCCCGTGCCTCGCCGCCAACTTCACGACAGCACTTCGCCCCTGGTTGTGACCGCCATCACCTGGCAAGATCAGCATGAGGAACTTTGGCGCCTGCTGGTTCCTTCCAGCGGACACGCTGCCACCGTACAAGGAGAGGTGATCCGCATCTCTGGACGCATCTCCCGCGAACTGGACGGTAACGGCGGGATCAATTGGGACGCCGAATACAAAAGAATGGCTGATGCGCTTCTCGAACACGTTCAGGGCGGGAAACCATTATCGCTGCCGGATCTTTTTGAAATCACCACCATCATCTCTGAGATAAAGCGCAAAGACGGCGACTGTGCCCGCCTGGCTGAATTGGCCGTGAAGTGGGTTATGCAAAACCCTGCACCCGTCAAGTTGAAGCCCCCCTCATATCAGCGATAGTCGAATAACTCATCCATCTATGGACTTTAGCCTATGCCTAATGACACCCCCCTCCCGCTCCCTCTTCACCGCCGCCGGAAAAGGCGATCTGAAGAAAGTCCGCGCCTGTCTCGACCATCCCTAAACCATCACCTGCCATGGCCCGCACCTTGACCATCACCGTCTCCGCTTCACTGGAAGATTCCGATCTGATCTCCCGCATCCTCCATTTCAAAGAAGACCTGCACCGCATGTGTTTCGACAGTGACGGTGACATCTCCGTCGCCGATCCCGCCTCCATCGACTCCGCGCTGCTGCCCGTGACCTTCACCATCCGCTCCAAACCCGGCCTCGCCCAATTCACTAAACTCATTGGAAAATCAGCGACCAAATGGCGCGTCACTGAAGCCATCACCATCGCCAAACGCTGAACCAGTCTCCACGAAAGGCGCATCCTTTGAAATCCGCCTTCCCGTTTGACGAACTTCCCGCTCCATGGCTTACTAATACCCGTGAACAAGGTCCCCCCTCCACCTCTTGGCATCCATGTTACACGGCACGGCATTAAAACCTGCCTGCAACTCTTCCTGGTCTTCCTGCTGGCCAGCGCGACGGTTGCCGCTGACCGCGATCTCGCCAAATACTCGGACAGCGCGGATAAAAACGCCAAGAGCAAACGGCAGGCTATCCTCGCGGAGATCAAGCAACTCGGCGACCACGAATGGGCGGGAGAATATTACGCCGGAGACGGCCTGGGCATGAACACCCCGTTCGTTATCGCTCCCAAATCTGGCTACGTGTTCGAGTGGCACGGTTGCGTGGGTTTATACGACCGGAATTACGGAACGGCGACCTTGACCAACGGCCGAATCCATCTCTCTTTCACCTTCGAGAACCAGCAGCAGGGTTTTCAAGGAATCGCCCGTGAATTCATTCCCGTCTCCTGGGGCTCTCGCCGCTATCTCATCCCCGCCGATGACATCGTGGGCTTTTGCAACAATTTCAATGAGGGCCGGGAACCGCGAGACATCATCCACGGCTCCTATCTTTTGCGCCGGGGAGATGAGCAGAAGAAGGTGACCGGCTTTCCCAAAGTGCCGAAAGAGTATGAACCATACCTGTTGGCGAAACCCATTGAAGCCACCATCACCGAAGTTCGCCCCTACACCACCCGCCCCAGCATAATCGATTTTAAGTTCAAAGACACAACAGTCATCATCGATGCCGGAACCAAACAAGGCCTGCGTGTCGGCATGGAACTGACCGTCACCCAACCTCGGGATGCCGTGAATTCACTCCGTATCACCAAGGTGGAAAACACTCGCTCGGAAGCGGTCATGACTCAAGCCGGAGAAGATGAGCCCGGCCCTAAAAAAGGTTGGCGTCTATCCACCCAAGCGCCTTGGAAAGTAAAACAAACAAAGTGACCGGCAATCCGGCCGGTCGCTTCACACGCCATGCCACAACCAACGCCGGAGGGTGTGACCGAGCCTGCGTCATACAACCTCTTCACCCTATGAAACGAAATCAGATCGCTTGGTGGTTATGGGCCGTAGGCACCGTGCTGATCGCGCTTAGTTGGTTCGATGTCGTGAGCACGACGATTGGCTGGTGTGGTTTCGGCATTGGCATGATTGGCAGTGCCATGAGTTGGGGCCTTCGTCCCCCGACAGGCGACCCGCACGCACCGCCCCCGCCGGTTGAAAAGAAGGATTGAAACCCCGAGGCCGTCCCTGAGTCGGATAAAGCGAAGCTCTATTTCTTTTCCGCACCATCCGTTTCCAGGATGGCCTCCGCATTGATCTCCAGCTCCACCTCTTCCCCCACCGCCAGCACCCCTGACTCCAGCACCTGATGATAATTGATCCCGTAATCCTTGCGGTTCAGCTTGGCCTTCGCTTCCAGGCCGATGCGTGTCTTGCCCCACGGATCTTTCGCCGGCCCGGACAGCTTGACCGGTAGCTTCAATTCCTTCGTGACCCCGCGCATCGTGAAATCCGCGATCAACGTAGCCGAGCCATCCTTGCCCGTTTCGATCTTCTTCGTTTTGAAGGTGATGGTCGGATGCTTGCCCGCGTCAAAGAAATCAGCCGTGCGCAGATGATCATCCCGTTGCTTCACACCCGTATCGATGCTCTGCACCTGGATCGTACCGCTCGCCTCCGTGATTTTCTTGCCGTCCATGGTGACGCTGCCAGTGAACTCGTTGAACTTTCCTTTCACATTCGCCAGCCCCAGATGGCGCACAGAGAAAGAAACACTGCTATGCGCAGGATCAATCTTGTAACTGTCCGCGGCGAACGCTGAGGCCGTGAGCAACAAAGTGGCAGCGAGAGCGATCATGATAGGCTTGGAGAACATAGGTGGGACCTTTCCAGTAATTTGCAGTTTGATCTCGGATATCATACACCATCTGGCCAAAAAGGCCACCTGCTCCTCGTCACATCACCCTTTCCCCTTGCCGCCCCATCCGAAGCCCTTTATCCCTTAAGTTACATGAGCACTCCCCCACCATTCCCTCGCTGGACGGTGGCCTCGTTTGTCATGGCGTTGCTGGGCAACCTTGCCGCCGCCGCCTGTCTCGTCTGGACGCTCCTGGTCATTCCTTCCGGTTCTGCCGTGCGCTTGTTTGAGCAATCTTTGGAATGTTTCCTTGTCTCCATTGCTACCCTGCTGGTCGTCCCGCTTTTGGTCATCATCGCCTGGCGGAAAGAACGCACTTACGCCGTGCTGCTCCTCATCGCCTGCCTGGCCTTCACTCCCTGGTTCTTCTCCGGCTGGGCCATGCAGGAAGTCGCCGCCCTGCGCGGAATCGGTTTAAAGCCATGAGCACCACCTTATCCCTGCCGATGCACCTGCTGCGCGCCTATGTTGCCTTCACCGGATCGCTCACGGCCTGCACTATTGGTAGAATTGACCACTACACCGAGGAACACCGCCGCTTTCTTTCCTCGGGATTCATCTGCGGCTCCTGCAAAGAGTTTCTCATCCGTAAAAGCCTGCTTGCCGATGTGATCACTTACGACGCTCAAGGAAACGAAATCTCGGTATTTCGAGCCCGTAAGCAAGGCAGGCAATTCGGCTGCCCGCGATGTGGTCATCGCTGGGATATCCGGCATGTAAAATCTTCACCATGACATACTCATCTACTTTGCCCAGCCGCCTCATCATAGCGCTCGTCGCTTTGCTGTTTTCCCTTCCCCTCCCCGCCGCTGAAGCCCAGCCCAATCTCACCAACGCCATCGCCCAAGCCCGCGCGATTATCCAAAAAGAACTCGCCCCCAAAGTCCCCGGCGTCTCCGTCGCCGTCGCCATCGATGGCAAAGTCGTCTGGTCCGAAGGTTTTGGTTACGCAGACCTTGAAGCGAAGAAGCCCGTCACCACCGAAACCAAATTCCGCATCGGCAGCATCTCCAAATCCCTCACCTCCGTCGGCTTCGCCCTCATGGTCGAGCGCGGCCAGATCGACCTCGACGCCCCCATCCAGAAATACGTCCCCGATTTCCCGGACAAAGGCGCGCTCATCACCACCCGCATGCTCGGCGGCCACCTCTCCGGCATCCGTCACTACGTCGGTTTCGAGAATCGCCGCAACCAGCCCTACACAAACTCCCACGCCGCCCTCACCATCTTCCAGAACGATCCCCTCGTCGCCCCGCCCGGCACGAAATACCACTACACCACCTACGGCTGGACCCTCCTCAGCGCCGCCATGGAATCCGCCTTGCAGCAAGACTTCGTCAGCTACATGGATAAAAACGTCCTCCAACCGCTCGACCTGAAGCACACCCGCGCCGATCAAAAAGGCGTCGTCGATCCCCACTGCACCAAGTTCTATTCCGATAACCTCCTCGGCAAATTCACCACCGCACCAGAGGTGGACAGCAGCTACAAATGGGCCGGCGGCGGCTACCTCTCCACGCCCGAAGACCTCGTGCGCCTCGGCTCCGCGCTCCTGCAACCCGGCTTCCTGAAAGCCAGTTCCCTCAAACTCCTTTTCACCCCGCAGAAAACCTCCGATGGCAAACCCACCAACTACGGCCTCGGCTGGTCCATCGGCAAGGACGCCGAGGGCCATCGCATCTACTGGCACACTGGCGGTTCCACCGGCGGCAAATCCGTATTGCTCCTCCATCCGGAAACGAAAACCGTCTTCGCCCTAGTCAGCAATCACTCCACGCCCACCCTGCCCAAGAAGGATTGGGAAACCATCACCGAACTCTTCGCCCCTTTCTACACTGCCGCGAAATCCACCCACACCAACGCCACCACCAAAGGCCGCCAATTCCTCGTCAACCTCATGGATGACGAACTCGGCCTCCTCCCCGAATTCCGCAACGCGAAGGTTTACTGGCTCTATCACGACAACTATCTCGCCGCCAAAGTCCTGAACACCTCACACCCCGCTGTCGCCAAAAGAATCCGCGACTCCATCACCCGTGAAGGCTCCACCAAATCCGGCAAGATCGAGATCCTCTTCGGCGAATCCGAGCAACCTCTCCCCTTCCGCCAATACCAGCTCACCGATGTGCGCCGCGCGGGCGAGAAACTCATCCGCACCGAGATTGTCACGCCCACCCTCATGAAAGGCTGGGAGCAATACGCCGACCTCCTCCTCTTCGCCAGCCTCGCCGAAACCAACCGCACCACCGCCCGTCAACATTATGACGCCGCGCTGCAACTCTGGGACGGCCAAGGCTTCTTAGACCCCGCCGCCAAAAGCTCCCATCGCTACGCCACCTACAAACTCGCCCTCGCCCTCATCGCCCACAGCCGCCTCTCTCAAGCACCCGAACTCCCCGCTGGCCTAACCGATCGTCTCCTCTCCCTGCAAGCCGACTCCGGCGGCTGGATCACCGACTACGACGCCACCGGCAAACCCATCGGCTTCGCCAACGTCGAAACCACCAGCCTCTGCATATTGGCATTAGAAGCCCGCCCCACACCGGCCGGGCTGTGATCACTATTATGTGCAGGACAAGTCATGAGCACCATCCCGCCCGACATCTACGAGCACGTCTCCCAACTGGCCTTCGACATCACCAATGCCACCTTGGCTGACGATCATGCTCTGGCCGAATCGCTCTATCAACGCCTGCACCTCTACCATGAAGAACAGCTCGCAACCGGTCGCAGTCACCCCTTCATTCTCGAAACCCTCGCCGACTATACCGACGATCCGGCGCCAGCACTCCGCTACTACGAGAAAGCCCTTGAGATGTCACGCCTCATGACCAGCGATGAACCAACCCACACCATCCTCATCAGCATTGGCGAACGCCTGCTCGAACTGAAACGCGCCGAGCAAGCAGAAGCATTCATCCGCGATGGCCGCACGGAAGCCCAGCGTCGTGGCGAGCTCGAGTGGGTAAAAGAAGCCGATGAACTACTCACCAAACTGGATGGCCAGTTATGACGCCGAAATCACCAGTCAAGACACCTTCACTGAAAAATGCTAAATGGCACACTGTCATCGCCTTGATCCTGGCGATCATTGCCACCTTTGTCGGCTGGTCGCAAAGCCTCATCTATAAGGACACTCCGCTCATCCCCCTGGCGCTTTGGTTTCCCCTTGTCATCATCACCGGCGCACATGAACTCGTCGGCGCGGGCATGTCTCTCATTCAGTTCCCCCTTTTCGCCATCGCTTTCGCTTTCGGAATCCGTCGTTGGCCCATCCATCACGTCATATTGGTTCTCGTCCTTGCCTACGCCTTATTGGCAGGGATTGCCGTCAGCATCGTCAAATCTCACTCGAGTTGACTTTCAGTCATCATTAGCTCCGTTTCTAATTCCATTGACGCCCCATAAGCCTGCTAGCTAGCGTCTCGCGAAATTAATCTCCATGTTCGCCTACGCTTTCACGATCTTTACGGGCGCCTTTTTGCTCTTTCAGGTCCAGCCCTTGATCGGCAAGTACATCCTCCCCTGGTTCGGCGGCGGTCCCGGCGTCTGGAGCGCGTGCATGCTCTTCTTCCAGCTCCTCTTACTGGGCGGTTACGCTTACGCGCATTTCATCGGGAAGCTGCCCAGCCGCAAGCAGGTCGCCATCCATCTCAGCCTGCTCGTCGCTTCCCTCGTCCTGCTGCCCATCATCCCCTCGGACCGCTGGCGGCCGGAAGGTGGTGCTGACCCCACGCTCGGCATCATCCTGTTGCTGGCCGCCACTGTCGGACTGCCCTACTTCGTCCTCTCCACCACTGGCCCGTTGATGCAACGCTGGTTCAGCCTCACTCATCCCGGCACCTCGCCCTACCGCCTCTACGCTCTCTCGAATGCCGGCTCGCTGCTCGCCTTGGTCTCCTATCCTTTCATTTTTGAGCCCGCCATCAGCCGCGTGCAACAAGCACACCTCTGGTCAGTTGGCCTCGTCATCTTTGCGCTCAGTGCCGCATGGTGCGCTTGGCGTTTGCGCAAACTTTCCGAGGCCGGCGTCGTCGCCGAGGAACGCAAACTGGAGGCGGAAACCCTGGAAATCATCACTCCCTATCGCCGCTTCCTCTGGCTGATCCTGCCTGCCTGCGCCTCCGCCAGTCTGTTGGCCACCACCAACAAACTCTGCCAGGACGTCGCCGTCATTCCGTTCCTGTGGATCTTGCCACTCTGCCTCTACCTGCTCACGTTTATCATCGCGTTCGATAATCCCCGCTGGTATCTGCGTCCCCTCTTTGGCGTGCTGCTCATTCTGGGCGGATTGGCCCTCATGCTCGCGCTGCTGGAGCCCTCTCCGGAGAAGCTGCAATCCATCCCCCTCTTCGCCAAATTCTTTGGCCTGTTCAAGGACATCCCCATGAAGAAGGAAGCGGCCCTTTTCTGCGGTGCCCTCTTCGTCAGTTGCATGGCCTGTCACGGCGAG
>JAJNBN010000272.1 GCA_021156225.1 Verrucomicrobiota bacterium
GGCAGTGAAGGCGGCGATGTTGCCCTATCTGGACGAGATCTTCGGCAACCCTTCCAGCGTGCATCAGGTAGGCGTGCGTGCCCGGGCACACTTGGATGAACAACGTGATCGTTTGGCGCATTTGTGGAAGGCGAAACCGAGTGAGGTCGTTTTCACAAGTGGCGGCACGGAGAGCAACAACTTGGCGATCTTCGGGGTGGCGCGGACGTTGAAGCCCAAGGGACGTCATCTTATCACGTCTTCCATCGAGCATCACGCGGTCCTACATTGCTTCCAATATCTGGCCAAGAAAGAGGGGTTCGAGGTCACGTATCTGCCTGTCGATGTTTCCGGACGCATCTCACCCGACGATTTGGCCAAGGCAATCCGCCCAGATACGATGCTGGTCAGCCTGATGGCGGCGAATAATGAGACCGGCACTGTGCAGCCAGTCGCGGAGCTGGGCACCATCTGCCAGGAACGCGGCGTGCTCTTTCACACGGACGCCGCACAGTGGCTGGGCAAGGAGCCGTTCACGGACATCCGGCAGTTCAACGCCAACCTGGTTTCTGTTTGCGCCCACAAGTTTCACGGCCCGAAAGGTTCGGGCGCGCTCTATATCCAGTCGCCTTTGCTCCCGGATCCCATCCTCTTCGGTGGCGGTCATGAGAATGAGCGACGTGCCGGGACTGAGAACTTGCCCGCCATCGCGGGGTTGGTGGAAGCGTTCGAACGCTTCGTGCCGGAACCGGTATTTGCGCGAAATCAGCTCCAACCGCTCACTGATAAGCTTTTAGCGGGGTGCTTAGCTGTTCCCGGGGTTCATTTTAGGGGTTCAGCAACCCATAAACTGGCCAATACGATTTCCTTTACCGTTGAAGGATGTGATGGTATCTCGCTTATGGCTGGTTTGGACCTTGAAGGCATCTGTGCTTCCAGTGGTTCGGCGTGTTCGGCCGGGTCTTTGGAGCCATCCCATGTGATGACTGCCATGGGAGTAGAGCCTAGTCAGTCCAATGCACTAGTTCGTTTGTCATTGGGCCGGGCTTCCACTATAGATGAAGTGGATTATGTAGTGGCCCGTTTTCCCGAGGTCGTTATGCGAATACGACCCTGAGAATCGATCCAAGAACGTGTGAATGAATTGGGTACAATGCGAATAACTACGACTTACCAGAGATGCCAGCCATGGTGGCGGGTAGTTATTCAGACCTCAATATCTTGTGTAAGTGCCTGTCAGAACCTTGACAATGGAGATTGTTTTCCTTATTCACACCCTTTAATAATACGGAGTTCTTGAAAGATACTCTGTACTAGTAAGCGCGCATGAAATTCACGATCGCCAAAGATCAGCTCATCAACGGGCTGCAAGCCGTGCAAAACGTCGTCAGCACGCGCACCACCTTGCCCATCCTCTCCAACGTGCTGCTGCGTGGCGAAGGGAACCGGCTGGAATTGACTGCCACAGACTTGGACGTATCCATCTCTGGATCCGTCGAAGCGCAGATCAGCAAAGGCGGCTCCGTGACCCTGCCGGTGAAGCGCCTGTTCAGCATCGTGCGCGAACTGCCCGTCGGTGAGATCGAGATGGAGATCGATGAGAAGAGCGTCTGCAGCCTCCGCGCCGGTGCCTCCTTCTACAAGATCAACGGCCTCGCCGCTGAAGAATTTCCGCCCCTGCCCCAGTTCAAAGAGAACAAGAAGGTCACGCTCCCTCAGGAAAAAGTGAAGGCGATGCTCAAGCGCACGTCTTTCGCCATCTCCACGGACGAGACCCGCTACGTGCTCAACGGCATCTTCGTCATCCTCAAGACGGACCGCGTGACGATGGTGGCCACGGATGGCCGTCGCCTGGCGCTCGCCGAAGAAGAGATCGGCACAGATGCCCAAGGTGAATTCATCGTGCCCACGAAGGCGATCAATGAATTGAACCGCCTGCTTGGCACTTCCGGTGAAGTCGAGATCAAGTTCACGGAAAACCAGGTGGCCTTCACCCTGAAGGATGAAAAGGGCAATACGATCCTGCTCATCTCCAAGCTCGTGGAAGGCAACTACCCGAACTACAAGCAGGTCATCCCGCAGGAAGCCAAGGAACGCATCTCGCTGAGCCGTGAGGAGCTGCTGCACGCCTTGCGCCGCGCGGAGATCATGACGAGCGAGAAGACGAACTCCGTCAAACTGACCTTCTCCAAGAATACGCTCTCCATCAACGCGAACACTCCAGAAGTCGGTGAAGGCCGCGAAAGCATCGCGGTGAACTACAAGGGCAACGATCTCTCCATCGCGTTCAATCCGACCTACATGATGGATCCGTTAAAGGCCTTGGAAGGCGATGAAGTGTTCCTCGAACTGACGGATGAGCTCAGCCCGGGCGTCATCAAGATCAATGGACCGTTCCTCTACGTGCTCATGCCCATGCGCATGAGCTAAGCGAGAGCACTCGTGTGCCTGCCTTGACTGGAAATCAGCGGATGGCTGCCCTCGCGGGAACCATCTTGTTGCTGGACCAGCTCACGAAGTACATCGTCCTGCGCTACCTCGGCCGCGCGGACGAAGTCGTGGTCGTGGATGGCTTCTTCAAATTCGTTCACTGGACGAACACCGGTGCCGCGTGGAGCCTGTTTCACGGCAATAACCACATGCTGGCCATCATCTCGCTCATCGCTTTCGGTGCGCTCGTCCTTTTCCGGCATCATTTTGAGGCCCACACCAAACTCGGCCAGATTGCGTTAGGCCTGATGTTCGGCGGCATCTTGGGTAATCTCGTGGATCGCCTGCATCCCGATCGTTACCACGTCATCGATTTCCTCTATTTCTTCGTCTATAAACGCGGTGGTGGCGAGGCAGGTTTCCCGGCCTTCAACATCGCGGACATCGCCATCTGCACGGGCGTGGGGCTACTTTTCTTACTCTCCTGGCGCAATGGCGCGGAGGAGATGAAGAAGGCCAAGGAAGAGGTGGCTGCTACTCCGCCAAAGACGGAGTGATCGGTGAGTGCGCTCGAGCGGACCCCAAAAGGTAACGCCGATAGTTCATTGCGCTCAGGGCGATCCCGACTATGTTGGCAGCTCAATGCCTATCACCAAACCTTTATCGGCTTTCGTTTTACTCGCGGCCAGTGCGGGAATCTTTAGCGCCCAAGCCGCTGAAGTGAGCCACCAGTTTTCCACCGGCTTCTCTTACTCGGCGCCGGCCGATCTTTCCATCGGCACGGTGAATACCGGTGAGATGGATGCCTTTCATACGGATGTGAGCTACCTGATGCGGTTCAAGACCAGCGAGACGTATGCGTGGGGTGCTGGTTTCGGCTGGGAACGTTCGGGTTTCGGCCTGCCCGCCGGAGTGCCCTTGCCGAATACGGTCCATGCCCTCACTGTAAATTTCCAGAATGACTGGAAGTTCGCCGATCAATGGAATCTGCGGATCGAAGTGCGCCCGGGTCTCTTCAGCGATCTGGAGGACATCGACGGTGGTGATTTCAACGCCCCGCTCACGGTGGGCGTCTCCTATATGCAGAGCGAAACCCTCATGTGGGTCGCGGCGCTGAATTTGGATTTGCGGCGGGATATGCCCATCATCGGCGGTCTGGGCGTGCGCTGGCAGTTTGCCGAAGATTGGACGCTCTCCCTCCTGCTGCCCAAGCCCACCATCGAATATCAGGTGAACAAGGCGGTGACCGTGTTTGCTGGAGGTGAACTCATGGGCGGCGCCTATCGCGTAGCGGAAGACCTCGGCACCCGCACCGGCCGCGCGAATCTGGATAATGAGATCGTTAGCTACCGCGAGATCCGCGTGGGTGCCGGTCTGCGCGCCCATCTGGGCAAGGGCCTCACGGCGAGCGCAGAAGCTGGCTGGGTGGTGGACCGCCGGTTCACCTATGATGACGCCGATCTGCAGCTTAATGGCGATGGCGCGATGTATTTCGGTCTGTCTTTGAACGCGCGGTTTTAGGCGGCGTCACGGCGTTGAAGATCAGGTTTTGACGGTTCGCAGGGCAGTTTTGGCAGATTTTCTGCCTATCCGCTTTTTTCCGGGAGCAAAACTTCCTCTTTCCCGTCTGTAAGTTTGTGGTATTGGTCTAAGCATCATTGTGAAGTCGTATAGTCGTATCCAGGGAAGTGGCCGCGTTTTGGCGTGGCTCATGATGTCATTCCTCCTCCTTGCCAAGGCTGGCCAGATTTGGGCACAAGTGCCCACAGTCACCCTGTTTGAGCCCATCTCTGGCAAAGTGGGCGAGACCGTCCAGATCACCGGCACCGGTTTTACCACCGCTAAGTCCTTAACCTTCAATGGTGTGCCGGCCATTTTTTACACGGAAGGCGACACCATCATCCATACGACGATACCTGAGGGTGCGTTGTCCGGTCCCATTGGCGTCAATAACCACATCGGTGCCGGGGCCAGTGTGGCGTCCTTCTCGGTGGCCCCCTTTCTCACCAAGCTCACGCCGGATCGCGGCCTCAGCGGCCATACCGTCGTCATCAGCGGGGAGAATTTGCTCAATACCACCAATGTCTCCTTCGGCGAGATCGAGGCGGTTTTCACGCTCATCAGCGCCAGCCAGGTTTCCACGGTCATCCCGGCGGGTGCGACCAATGCGCCGATCAAAGTGATGACCACGATCGGCAGTACCACGTCCACGAACGTGTTTCTGGTCACCGGCGAGCCCGTCATCCGCTCTTTCACCCCTACGGTCGCTTCGGTAGGCCAGAGTGTTACCATCGATGGTGGTGATTTCACCGGCGTCACCAATGTGCTTTTCAATGGCCAACCGGCCGCCAGTTTCGCCCTCACCGCCCTAAATCAAGTACAGGCCACGATCCCCGCCACCGCCACCACCGGTCTTATCAAGGTCCAGACGCCCGGCGGCACGGCCACCAGCACAAACAATCTCATCACCGGTGCCGGCCCTATCGTCACCGGATTCAGTCCCAGCGCCGGGCCCTCGACCAAACCCGTGATCATCTCCGGCACAGGCTTTTTCAATGGTGGCGGGGCGGTCACGGTCAAGTTCAATGGCGTGACGGTGGCTGCCACGGTGACGGCCGATAACCAGATCCAGACCACGGTTCCCGCCAGCGCCACGACCGGTCCGATCAGTGTCACCCGCGGTACGAACACCTTCATCACCAGCAGCAATTTTATCGTCGGTGCTTTCCCGCTCATCACCTCGGTCACACCGGAGGTCGGCTTCGTAGGAACACGGGTGGTCATCAACGGGCAAAACCTGAATGCGGTGACCAAAGTCCGCTTCGGCACGGTGGCGGCTACGACTGTCTTTCACACGGCCGATACCCAGATCCAGGCGGATGTGCCTGCGGGTGCCACCAATGCGCTGATTTATCTGGAGAACAGCACATTCACGAACTCCTCTCCCAATATTTTCATCGTGAACGGAACTGCCCCGACAATCGTGAATTTCCAGCCGGTCGGTGGCGCCCCCGGCTCGATCGTGACGTTGTATGGTTACAATTTCGCCAACGCCTCGGCCGTGAGGCTGAATGGTCAGTCGGTCAGCTACCTCGTGACTGCCACCAGCGGCACGAACCAGATCGCCGTCACCTTGCCCACGAATGCGACCACCGGGAATTTCTCCGTCACTTCCCCCAGCGGCACGGGCAACAGCACGAATT
>JAJNBN010000006.1 GCA_021156225.1 Verrucomicrobiota bacterium
ATCGGTATCCAGGGTGATGACGTATTGGATGTGCGGAAGCTGAGACAGCTCCCCGGAGATATGGGAGAAGCATTGCGAGCTGCCGCCGCGCAAGTAGCGGTTCAGGTCAGACAGCTTGCCCCGCTTGCGCTCATAGCCCATCCAGACGCCGTCCTGGTCATTCCATCGCCGGGGGCGGTGAAACAGAAAGAAAATGGAGGAGCGTTCCTGCTTATACTTGGCGTTCAGCATCTGGACGCCTTTCATGGCGCGATGGACCAGTTCGTCATCGGCTGGCATGAACTCCTGGGGGGCATCTGGAAAATCGGTGAGCAAGGCAAAGAAGACATGCGGATCCCGATTGGCCAGATAATGAACTTCGAGAGTCTCTAGCAAGTCATCGATAGCGGCAGCACTGCCCAGCATGGTCGGTACGGCCACCATGGTGGCGTGCGCGGCGGGAATGCCTTTGGAGAAATCAAGCTTGGGCAACTGGCGCGGCGCCACGAACATGCCGCTCAACCAGTTCATCAAGGAAAGACTAAACTGGCTGGCACATACGCCCAAAAGCACGGCGAGCAGGAGGAAAGAGCCGAGGGGCAGATAAGCCACAGAAGCGACCCAATATAAAATACCGAAGGTGACCAGCAGGGAGACGAGGAGGATGCCGCCCAAATACAAAGTCAACGGACGCTGGCTGCCGAAACGACGGACCAAGCCGGCAGGCGAGTGCTTCATCTTGGTGACGGACTCAAGCTCTTCCACACCCTTGCCCACCAGATAGTAGCCTACATGCATCAACCGGGTGTCGGTCTCACCATCGCGTTCGCGGGCGAGATTGATGGCCATGACGGCCACCTCCAGTTCGCTCTTTTTGCTGAGCTTGGCGAGCCGCTCGACGGTGTGGCGGTAAGTGTCGCGTGTGGCGAAATCCATGCGGGCATAGACTTGGGCTGGATCAGCGCGCAGGGTTTGTTCCACGACGCTCTGGGTTTCTACGAACTCGCGCCAGTCCATGGCATCGAGAAAGCGCAGACTGCCGATGCTGTTGCCCACGGAAACCTGATTGGCGGCCTGACTTTTGCTTTCTTCCTGAACCAATTGCTCCATGGAAAGATGCTGATCGGCCAGACGTTCTTCCATCCAGCTCATCGCCAGTTTCAGGTTGGGGGATTTCTCCTGAGCCCGCCGCCAGAACTCGGCGACGAAGGCCTGTGTCAATTCGGGCCGGGCCTGAGCCAGGCGGCCGACGATGACGATCACCTTCGACGGATCATGCTCGAAAGCGTGCAACATCTGATTGGCCCATTCGTCAGCAGCGTCTCTTTCCTTGCGCGCCTTCATGAGTTGGGCGGCGACGCGCCGGAGATTCTCGATCAAGGCCAGGCGAAGCATGATGGGAAAGGCCCAGAGCTCCCCGAGTTTCAAATGGGAAACTTCCTGGTAGGCGGCGACGAAGCCGCTCAGGTGCGCGGCATCAATGCGGCCATCCACATGGGAGATCAATTCAAGAGCCAGCTCGTAAACGCGCGGGTAGTTTGCCGAAGCGCCTTCCACAAGATGAGGAAGCTCACGGCTGAAACTGCGAGGGAGTCTTTTCCGCCCGCAGGGTGGAAGCGTTGTATTCGCGTAAGAACTTCTCATTGGCGGCCAAACGGGGAAGCAGAAGGTTGGGCCCCTTGCTGGGCGCAGGTTTATGACTCTGGGCGAGCACACGGGCATGGCGTTGCAACAGCTCGACGCTGTACAAGTCCTTGCGAAACGGCTGTTCGTCCGCTTGGGAGCTTAAGAGCGCTTGCTCGTCCACTTGCTCCGGTTTCTCAAACAACAAGGTGTTCATGGGCAGGTATGGTCAAAGTTTCCCGATAATCAGCAAAGGCGCCGCCCGATAAGTTCTTCGCCTTCAGACTGATGATGCTATCGGTCCGCATAGTTTGTCTTTCTGCAGATGGCGTGCCATCCGGGGGATTTATCCCATTGAGATGAGTATCAAGGAATACCGGCGAACTTCCCTGGTGACAGGATAGTTCGCCCTATGCCAAGCAGCTGCAAATTGCACAGTACGCCGGGTGGCAGCAGCTTTTTGCATGAGAGCGAGGCTGAGTTACAGGACGTTCAAATTACGCCGGGTAACAAGGACGCTCGCTTCGTTATAGTGACGGAAAGCAGCCTGCCACCAGCTATGCAGGTGAGAGGCCGGACTGCTCCATAGGCGGCGATGAGCCGTGAGCACACACTCGGCGTCCCACAATAAAGCACGTTTTTCACGAGGCCCGAGCGTGTGTGGGCCATCGAGCAGCAAACGATCGCCCAAAGCATTGATGTACTGGCGAGTTTTGGGGCTGACCTGACGGCGCTGGCGCAGGAGCGACACGTGAATGGCATTCACGTAGGGATCGAGGAGCACCTGCAGGAGGCCGTAGTCCTTTGCATAGTCGTTCGCACGGAAGAAGGGGGGGGCGGGAACGACGAAGGGTTCTTCGACCTGTTGCAGTTCAACTGGCGGAGCGATCTCTTCACTGGTGAGGAACCAGCCATTTTTACGGGCGTTTTCACCCTTCTTCTCGCAAGCGGTATAGCGCGTGAAGAAGACGGCGAGCAGCGGGCCGATGAAGACCAAGGACATCCAACCGAGGAAGGAAGGATTGAGCCAGGCGATCAACGCGCTCCAAAGCAGAACGATGATCATCATGCTGCCCAAGGCGGAGAAGCATTGGCTCAAGGACGGAATCTCATCGCCTTTGCGGTTCTGTGCTTCCCATTTCACGAGCGATCCTAGGAACGCAGCGCAGACGAAACGGGTGTAGAAAAACATCAGGATGGGAGCCATGAGAAAGGAAAAGATTATTTCACCCAGCACGCTGCCGATCAGCTTGAAACGGCTGCTGTGGGGTGGAGCCGGATGCTTCGACACGTAGAGGGTGGTGGCGAGAATCTTGGGCAAGAACAAGAGGACCAAGACGTAGGCGAGTAGGGTCCAGTTGCCGGAGCCGAGGGGAGCGGCTGCAGGAGCAGCATCGGCGGCGAGGGCTAAGACGGTGTTCAGCAGCAGGAAAAGGAACCAGAGGGGAGCACTCATGTAGGCCATGATGCCGTTCAAGATGTGGATGCGGCTGGCGACTTTGATGCCGGGCTCGTGAAGCAGCCAGATGTGCTGGAGATTGCCGAAGCACCAGCGTTGGTCGCGCTGCAAGCCGCTTAACAGATGAGGAGAATTCTCTTCATAGCTGCCGTCGAGATCGTAGGCAAACCAGACGTTGTAGCCGGAGCGACGCATGAGGGCGGCCTCCACCGTGTCGTGGCTGAGGATGCGACGGCCCAAGGGACTGCTGGCGTCCAGCTCCGGAATGGCGCAGTGCTTCATGAAGGGGCGCAGGCGGATGATGGCATTGTGGCCCCAGAAATTGCCGCTGCCCAATTGCCAGTAGTTGGCACCGGCTTTGAAAGGAGGGCCGTAAACTTCGATGGCGAACTGGATGATGCGCTGGTAGAGGGTTTTGCCCAAGACGGCCTTGGAATCGGTCTGGATGATGCCAGCGCGGGGATTTTGCTCCATGAGATTCACGAGGCGGACGAGAGCGTGGCCGGTCATCACGCTGTCGGCGTCCAGCACGATCATGTAGCGGAACATGGAGCCCCAGCGGCGGCAGAAATCGGCGATGTTACCGCTCTTGTTGTGGAGGGAAACGCGGCGTTTGCGATAGAAGATGTGGCCGAAGCCCTCGGTCTGTTTGCACAGCTCCAGCCAGGCTTTTTCCTCGGCGATCCAGTTGTTGGGATCGTTTGAATCACTGAGGATGAAAAAGTCGAAGGCGTCACCGGCGCCGGTCTTTTTCAGGGATTCGTACATGACGCGGATGCCCTGGAAGACGCGGCTGGGATCTTCGTTGAAGATGGGGATGACGATGGCAGTGGAGGCCAGCTTGTCTTTAAAGATGCCGGGCGGAAGCGTGTTGTTGATGCGGGCGGGGTCGCCACCGCGTCGCAGGAGGATGTATCCCGTGACTGCCATGGTGAAGCCGTAAACAAGCTGGGCGAGGAGGAGGAGAAAGAGCAGAAACAGCAGGGCGGCCGTGAGGCGGAAACTCTGGCCCACCGCCCATTGAGCCATGGGGAGGGCACCCAAGACCAGAAGGACAATGCAAATGCCCCAGAAGATGAACTGGCGCTCGCGTATGATGGCCGGCGTGATCTGCGGAAAGGGATGCATAGTTTTATCAGCTCAAGAAAAAGAAGAAAACGGCCGTCAACACGGCTGCGATGGCGAACGCGGTGAAAAACGAGAAACCGCGTGTCCAACTTTCCGGAAGCTCGATCTCGACGAGAGGACTGTCATCCAGGGGGCGGGGTACCATGCTGGAGACTTGCAGATCGGGACCGGACTGGACGCGGCTCTCCTGCATGGCGCGCTGATAGTCGGGGGGAACTTCTTCCGTGAGGAAAACGGTGGGCCACCGCTCCATGCCATCGGTGATGAACAAGGAGAGACGACCCTGACGGGAGAACTGGTCTTCATATTCCAGCACCTGACGAAACCAACGGTCGGTGGCAGCGTGGGCTTCTTCCATCGCGAGAGTGGTGGGGTTTTGATCTGGATTGACCGCGTGCTTGGCCGCCGCCGCTTGGAGGAGGCGCAGGATCAACTGGCTCTGGTGGACTTTGTTAAAAACGTGCAGCGAGCGGAAATAATCTTCCAAGCGATAATACGCGGCGTTCCACTCGGATTCCGAACCGGTCTGCGGGAAAAACGTTTTTCCGGGACGGTCACGCGGAAAGGAGCGTGCATTGGGAGAAAGCGCTTCGAGCACGAAGTTTTTCCCCTGACCACCTTCTGTGAGGGTTGGCATACGCATGTTTTGGTCGGTTAGCGATCAAGCACGGCCCTTTTCGCCGTTCAGGCTTTTTTGCCGCTGCGGAACAACGAAATGACCAGGAAAACCAGAAAGAGCACAAAGAGCACCTTGGCAATGGCGGCGGCAACCCCGGCAAGGAAGCCAAAGCCGAGGATCACCGCAATCAACGCGAGGAGCAAAAAGGTGATAGTCCAGTTTAACATAAGGTATCTGATAGCTAGGACCGGGCCGTTTGGCCGGGGATGCAAAAAATCACGAGAAATGCCCATGCCAACGTGATTTATATCTGCGGGAGGGTGGTCGGAACAGGCGGGTACGTTTGCAGATAGCCCGTGTTTTTGCAGAGTGCATGACGGGATTTTGGCGGGGACGAGTTGGCTTTTGGGTGTTGCCTAATGCATGGGAATGAAGCGTGAACGTGGCGTTGTGGCGGGTGAGAGAGAGGTTTGCACAAGAGCGACATCTTAACATTACAGCGACAATACGGAATGAAGGAGCGGTGGTATCGATAGTGCTTTGAAAGGAGCAGGCCCAGCGGGATGGAGCAGATGAGTTCTGTCCGGCTGTCCGGCTAGCATATGATCGTTAAGGTCAAAAAATTTGCGGGATTGTTGAAAGAGGCGGCGGGTGGCTGGTCGCGTCATGACGCCAGCCGGCTGGGAGCGGCGCTCGCGTATTATACGATATTTTCGATCGCGCCACTGGTCATCATCGTGCTGGCGGTGGCGGGGATGTGGTTTGACGAGGAAGTGGCGCGGAAACAGTTGTTCGACCAGCTTAATGGATTGGTGGGGAAGGAGGGTGGAGAAGCGATCCAATCATTGGTGGCGGCAGCGGACAGGCCCAAGGCGGGCGTGTGGGCTTCCATCCTGGCGGTGATCACGCTGTTGGTGGGAGCGACGGGTGTGTTTGTGCATCTGCAGGCTGCGCTGAATAAAATCTGGGATGTGGAGCGGGAGCCGGGGAAGGGGATCTGGCGATTTGTGAAGGACCGCCTGATGTCCTTTGCGATGGTGCTGGCGATCGGGTTTTTGCTGCTGGTTTCATTGGTGGTAAGTGCGGGATTGGCGGCGGTGGGGACATATGTGGGAGGCTTGCTGCCAGCGCAGGAGATGCTTTTGAAGGCGGTCAATTTCATCATTTCGCTCGGGGCGATCACTGTGCTTTTTGCGCTGATCTTCAAGATTTTGCCCGATGTGAAGATAGCGTGGAGGGATGTCTGGCTGGGCGCGCTGATCACGGCGTTTCTGTTCAATGTAGGGAAGGCAATCCTCGGCATCTATCTGGGCAAGGGGAGTTTTTCCTCGGCGTATGGGGCCGCGGGGTCGTTGGTCATCATCCTGGTGTGGGTCTATTACTCGGCGCAGATACTGTTTTTCGGGGCGGAGTTCACGCGGTTGTGTGCGCGCGAATCCTGTGCCCGTGCGGGAGGCGTGAAAGCGAAACCGGAAACGCGGGAGAAGAAGAGCCGAGCGCATGCGAGACGGCCGAGTGAATCTGAAGGAATAAGAATATGATAGATAAATTGAGAGAATGGCTGCAGACGAAGTTTTCCAAGCGGACCCGGAAAATCATGATCGGCATCGTGGGCTCGGTGGTCGTCCTCGTGGGAGTGTTGATGATCTTCATTCCGGGCCCCGCTTTCATCGTGATACCGGCGGGGCTGGCAATCCTGGCGATGGAGTTTGAATGGGCGCACCGCTACTACGAGAAGGTGAAGGGCTGGATGCAGTCAAAGGGCTGGGTGAAGGGCGAGCAGCCGGAAGCAAAGAAGCCGGAAGCAAAAGCAAAGAAGGCACCCACGCCGGGCCACCATGAGGTGGTGGCCCGCAAACGCACGGTGAAAATCAAACGACGTCAGAGAATTGTTCCTGCGAAGACAGGCCCGGCAACGGGATGACGTTGGGCGGCAGGGACGCCTTCTTCGGCGGTGGGACGCAGAAGAAATCCATCTCGTTGATAGAGGTGAGGTTCTTCAGATCATCATGGACAATGGTGTATTGGGAGGCCGGTTGATCTTGATCGCCCAAGAGGAAGACCAAGGCGGCTTTGCCGGCGCTGCGGGCGGGCAACCATTCGCCCAGCCAGCTTTTCACATGAGGGGGAAGGACATCGACCGAGCGAGCGGAGATGATGACCATGTGTGCCTCACGGGCTTCAGCGGCGGCGACTTCACGCAATTGCGGGTCATGCAACAGGGCAAAATTCCAAGCTTCGTTGGTGACGTGGCAATCGGGTTCGATCATCGAGGCGAGCCGGTCGGACATCTCTTTGGCCCGGATGCCTGCGTCGCGATCTTCGTACACGAGCATGAATTTGAAAGAGGGATGGAAGGTCATAGGAATGCTCAAGGTGTGTTGTGTGTGTTAGCGAGAGTTCAACGGACGCGGGAGGCGTAACGCGGCTGGGGGCGTTTGGCAGTTTTCTCTTCAGCGACTTTGTCCTCGCCGCTGGTGGCGATGTCCTCAGCGCCCGCTTGCCTAAAGATGGTCTGGGCGCTTTCGATCTCCTCGGAATTCTCCGCATGAACGGAGATCAGGATGTTGCCGCTCTTGATCTTGCCTTCATAGCGCCGGGCCTCGTACTCGGGAATGCCCAGGCCGACCAAGGCCCCGGTAACGCCACCGACGGCGGCACCGACAGCCGCACCGCTTAGAGCGGCCATAATGGGACCGGCGGCAATCAGCGGCCCGACGCCGGGAATGGTCAAAGCGCCGATACCGGCCAGCCAGCCCAAGGCTCCGCCGAGCACTCCGCCGGTGCTGGCGCCCGCAGTGGCACCTTCCGGGCTCTTGGATTTCTTCTCGTGGGCGAAATCGCGGGTGGTTTCCTTATCCGGGAAAAGCGCGGAAATGTCGTTATTGGAGAATCCAGCGTCCTGCAGGCGGTCCACAATGTTTTCTGCCTGTATGCGGCTGGTGGCGATGCAAAGTACCGATTTTTTGGCCATAACTTTAATTTCTCTTTAGGATTTTTTCGCGGGACGCAGGGAAGCTGAAAGCTAGGAAAATGCCAACTTTGGGACATGTTTTGGCCGTGGGGAAAAGGGCTGAAATAAAAGGGGTTTTCGCACGATGACAAGGAACTGCTGGCACCGGTGCGAGGGAAGGATACTGCGAATTGCATCATAGCCGGAGAGGGATTATGCAGGTTGCAAACGCCAACGCCCGATAAGGCCGGACGGCACTGGCCCGAGGCGAAGGAGGGATTTGCTGGCACGCTTGAAGCTTGAAGAGAAACTTGTTCCTCCACAGGGCGCTAATCCCGGATGAGGAAAATCAAACGTATGAAACGTTTCATTCAGACGGCCAGTTTTGTGATCCTGCTTTTGAGCGCAGACGCTCTACAGGCGGAAAGCAGGAATGTGCTGGCGACGAAGGGGCAGCCGCAACGGGCCACGGATGTCATCGGGATGGAAGTCCGCAATCTGGCGGATGAGAAGCTGGGGAAAGTGGAAGATGTCATCGTGAACCTGGGGGCGGGGCGGGCCTCTTATGTGATTTTGTCCACGGGTGGAGTGTTCGGGCTGGGCGACAAATTGATCGTGGTGCCCACGGAGCGCTTTGATTACCGGACGGATGAGAAAAAGCTCCGGCTGGATGCGGACAAGGATCTGCTCAAGGGCGCGCCCGCTTATGAAAAGAACAAGTTACCCGACTGGGGCGATGATAGATGGAGCATCAAACTGGATGAGTATTACGTGAAGAGCACCAACAGCCGGCCGGGGGTAGTCGATGGGAAGGATAGCAGCACCCGCAATGAACGCGTGGAGAAAGCCGAATCAGCGGAGGGGCAGGGCAGCAGCGACAAGGACATCCTGATGACCAAAAGCATCCGCAAGCAACTGGTAGACAGCAAACTTTCAACCGTCGCGAAGAATGTGCAAGTGATCACGCGGAACGGACATGTCACCCTGCGGGGACACGTGAAGACGGAGGCGGAACGGGAAGAAGTCGTGGCGCGCGCCAAACAGATCGCGGGCACAACGCAGGTGACGGACAAAATCGAAATCGCCAAGTAACAGGCATCCCAAAAGAGTCGTACTATCTATGAATGCCGTATTGCAGGACAAATATGATCAGCCAGCCGAACTGCCCCAAGTGCAGGTCAATGGCAAACCGCTCAAGCCCATCACGCGTACCTTATTGGAGCGGCGGGCCACGTCTCATTTCAGCGACAAACCGGTGCCGCGAGAATATGTGACCGCCATCCTGGAGCTGGGGCTGCAAGCCCCCTCAGGGTACAATCTGCAACCGTGGCGCTTCATCGTGGTGCAGGATGCCGAGAACCGGAAGCGGCTGCAAAAAGCGGCCATGGACCAGGCCAAGGTGGGCGAGGCGCCGGTGGTCATCATCGCGTATGCGGTGAAGGACGCGTGGAAGAGCCAGATGCACAAGATCTTTGTGGAAGGTGCGAAACGCGGGGCGGGTGATGAAGAAAAAATTCCCGAACAGGAAAAGACGGTGAATGATTTTCTGGGAAATTTTCCCGCCGCGACGTGGTTGAACAGGCATACGATGATCGCGTTTACCACGATGGTGATCGCGGCGGAATCCTACGGTCTAGATACGGCCCCGATGGAGGGCTTCGATCCGGCGGAGGTCAAAGAAGAATTCAATCTGCCGGCGCAGGCGGAGGTGGTGGCGCTACTGGCAATAGGTTACGCGGCGACGCCGGATAAACCGTATCCGGGACGGCTGCCGCTGGAGGAGACGGTGTGTGAGGAGCGGTATGGGAATCCGTGGCATAGTGAACAGGGGACTCAGGAGAGATAAGTTTTAAAATGCCGCGTGCTTGGTCTCACTCCTCACCCGGTTCCGGACGTACGTTCTTTCGTCCGTCTCCCTTGGAGGTGAGAAGGAATGAGGACGAGGGTTGCTTTCTTCATGAAGGGCAATGTTTTCAGGCGAAATCCCGGCACCCCTCACCCCGGCCCTCTCCCCTCCGAGGGGCGAGGGTGCTCACGCTTAGTGCCTTTTTTTCACCCCTTTTCCAACTCTCAAAGTTCATGACACGCTCTGGGGCGGAACCGACCTCTTCTCATTGAGAGGAGAGGTCACATTTCATACGTTTTCTACCGTTTGGTGTCCGAATGAAATTGCTTGGCCGCGTACGTGGGGGCTCGCGGCAGGATGCCGCGGAACTCGCACGCTGGGAAGCGTACGTCAGAGGGGAGGCGTGGGTTGATGCCCGAGGAGGTGATGGAACGCCCTTTAAAGGATTTTTGGCGAAATGCACGGAATGAGTTTACTCTTAGCCATTCTCCATTGGGGCAACCGGTAATATTGGGATTTTATGGCACGGAAAAAAGCAGCGGTACCAGGCTGGATCAAATGGATCAAATCCTTTTCTCATCAGCGGTATCTGGCGGTGTTGGCGATAATTTACGGAACGTATTGGGCGCTGCTGGCTTATTATCCCGTGGATCGCGCAGTGTGGATGCTGGAGAACGCGTTGGTGGTCGTGGTGGCGATCGGCATGGCGGCCAGTTCTAAGTATCTGCCGTTATCGCGCATCTCTTACACGCTTATCTTTCTTTTTCTCTGTCTGCACACTTTGGGGGCGCATTACAGTTACGCTCTGGTGCCTTACGATGATTGGTGCCAGAAATTCTTTGGCGTGCAATTGGGACACTTGATGGGCTGGGAACGGAATCACTTCGACCGGCTGGTGCATTTTCTTTATGGGTTTCTCATCGCGTATCCGATCCGGGAGCTGTTTTTGAGGGTGGTGAATGTAAAGGGTTTCTGGGGTTATTTCCTGCCGCTGGATCTGACGATGTCCACCTCGATGTTGTTTGAATTGCTGGAATGGGTGGCGGCGGAGGTGTTTGGGGGTGGGACAGGGAACGCCTACTTGGGAGCGCAGGGAGATGAGTGGGATGCGCACAAGGACATGGCGCTGGCGAGTCTGGGGGCGATCCTGGCGATGTTGATCACGGGGTTCATCAACTGGCGGTTGCAACGGGATTTTGCACAGGAATGGGCGGATAGTTTTCGCGTGAAGCATAAGGAGCCGCTGGGCGAGGATGAAGTGGCGCGGATGGTGAAGCCGGGGGCAGCGGCGGGCCGACGGGGGAAATAGGTTAACAGGATTAAGGGGAACAGTGGGAGGGTAGTTCCGTCTCCTTATGTCGGCGGTTACGTGGGCGTTGCTTAGGGACTTTGCTGTGGCCGAGACGGCCACGCTCCACGGTTAGCGGTTGGCGAGGAGGAGGGAGACGGCTTGTTTTTGTAGGACTTCGAATTCGCGGCTGAGGTCTTTTAGCTGGCGGGACCAATCACCGCTGGGTTCATAGATGGCGCAGACTTTCGCCAGATGGCAGGCGTAGTTCATGGATTCAGTCTGGGTGAAGAGGAGATTGGTTTCAAATTCGCGACCGGAGGTGTTGAGAAGTTGCTGGGTGCGCATGGCTTCGATGGCGTCGCGGGTGGCGACTTCACCGGGAGGGAGCTGGGTGAGTTCGAGGGTGATGGCGGGATCGACCTTGGAGAAAACCTTGATGAGGTCGGCACCGCGACCGGAGGTGTCGGCAATGCGCTGGATGAGGTCTTTGAGTTCGAGGCGCTCGTTTTTTATGATGAGGACTTTGGAGACGTTGCGCTGTTTGCTAAGGAGATCGTGGAGGAGGCTGTAGCAGTTGGAACGGACGGATTTTTTGGAGAGGGGAATCTCTTTGTGTTCCTCAACGGCGGCCTCCGGAGTTTTGCAGCCAGCGATGACCAGTGGCAGTCCCAAGGCGCAGAGAAAGTGTTTGCGGTTCATGTAATGGCTCTGGGTAGTGCAGGAAGGGTGCCAAGGATTTTCAGCCCGCGAAATGCGCGAAAAGCGTGAAAAGGGAACGGGGGCGGGGGCGGTTTGTTTTTGAGTCTTAGAGGTCAGGAGAGGAAATCGCGGGCCAGTGGAATAGTGAGTTACGCAGGTTGTGCTTTCTGGAAGTTCTTGAGAACGAAAAGGTTCGGTTTGCGGTATAAATTTTAGCGAAAAGTGATGGAAAGATTGTGAGCTTTTTGGGATAGTTTCAGTGCTGACAACTCGTTGTCGGTAAAGGAGAGGAGACGGTGGTTGGGCTCTTTCGGAGCGACAAGCAGCCACTGGAAAATCCTCAAAGTCATCAAGCATGGCGATACGCTTTGTCGTGTGGTTGTGTGCCTGCGTTGGCGGGGAGGTGACGGTCCTTATGGAGTCATTGCGGATATGTGAGTGTATCGGGCGTATGGATCAGGGTCCGTAAGCCGGAGCGGTGAAGGGGACGTCGGTCGTCATAGGTTATGACCAGACCGGGGAATCTCTAGTAGCCACTGCGGAACCGGCCGGGTCCTGGACTTGCGCTTAATCTGAAGTCCCAATCGTAGGGAGGGAGGAAACGATATCTCACAGGGGTCGGATGGTTTCATTGTTCTTTGAAATAGTTCCCTAAAGGGAATGCAGGTCGAGGTTCGACCTCCCAGTGGGGGGAGGAGATTGCGCTGGGCGTTTTTATGAACGCTTGGCGCGCTCAACCCTCACCCCAGCCCTCTCCCTGTTGAAGGGAGAGGGAGGAGAGGCGTCGTGCTTCGGCGGTGGTGGGGCTTGGTTATCACGGTGCCTTGACGGAAAGAGTCAGGGCATCGCGGCAGCGATGCCCTACCATGATTAGATTTGGTTTCTGCGTTTCTTTGTGGAGTGGCTGGCGGGAGTCGGATTCGGGAGGTGTGGACTGGTGGCTAGAGTGCCGCAGGACAGGATGCTATCGCGGAGTGACACACTGAACGGATCGGCGGGAAGGCTGCTTCGGGGAGCGTTAAATGAAGCTCAAAGTTCAAAACTCAAAGCTCAAAGGGTGAGACTGCTGGTTGGCCGGGGTCACTCCGTGCGCTTGTTATGGGGCGCGGGGTGCAACCGGCTAACCAGGGGGCGAATCCTGACAGGGTGGTTGAAAGGGGATCCTATTACGTAGATGGCGGGGAAATGATTCCGGCAATTAGCTCGACTTGGCCGCATAATTGCTAGAACAGCAAGGGGGCGATGTCCCTCTACTGATGAAAACATTCCATTGCGATCACTGCAGCAGCGAGGTCTTTTTTGAAAATGACCGGTGTGTGCGGTGTGGTTACTGGGTGGGTTATCTGCCGGAGTTGCGCGAGATGCGTTCCTTTGCGCCGCCAACGGAGGCGACCGCCGATCTGGCGGTGAATCTGAACGGGCAAGACTATCGTTGTTGTGCAAACTGGTTCCAACATAAGGTGTGTAACTGGCTGGTGCCGGTGGCGGATAATCAGCCGTTTTGCGAGGCGTGCCGGTTGAATGAGATGATCCCGGATCTGAGTGTGGAGGGGAATCTGGAGCGGTGGCAAAAGATCGAGCTGGCGAAACGGCGGTGCCTTTACACGTTGCAATATCTGTCGTTGCCGTTTGCAGGAGTGACGGAATCAGGGACCACGTTGCGGTTCAAATTTCTGGCGGAGTCGCCGAGTGAACCGCTGGTGTTGACGGGGCATAATGGCGGCTTGATCACAGTGAATATCTCCGAGGCGGATGAGGATAAACGCGAGCGGCGCCGGATCAAGATGCATGAGCCGTATCGCACGATGGTGGGGCATTTTCGGCATGAGATCGGGCACTATTATTGGGACCGATTGATCGCGAATACGCAGTATCTGGCGGCTTACCGGAACTTGTTCGGTGATGAAACACGCGATTATGGTGAGGCGCTGAAAACGTATTACGCGCAGGGGCCGAATGCGGAGGCGATGAAAGCGACAGTGACGGCTTATGCAACGGCGCACCCGTGGGAGGATTGGGCGGAGACGTGGGCGCACTACATGCACATCGTGGATATGATGGAAACGGCCTCGGCACATGGGCTGGCCCTGGAGACGCCGAAGCATCTCGAACTGATCAGTCCTTTGCCAAGGCGGAACAAGGCATCGCTCACGACCGTCAGCTTCGATGAGTTGTTGAAGCAATGGATTCCGCTGACGTGCGCGCTGAACACAATCAATCGCGGGATGGGTTTGCAGGATCTCTATCCGTTCGTGCTGACCTCGCCGGTGTGCGACAAGCTGAGGTTCATCCATGAGGTGATCCAAAATGGAGCGGCGCAGAATGGGGCGATGAGCCAGGCGGCTTAAAAAGAGATTACTGGGCTAAGCCAGTCACTAACGGCCTATTTGGGAGAGGGCGGTTTCTTGGTGTCGCGGAAGAAAATCTCGAAGAGGAGAAACGCGCCGCCAGCTACCGCTGCGATGAAGAAGAGAATCGCCAAGCCGGGGTATCCGAAAAGTTCAAAGCGAGTTTTCACTTGCATGAGGAGAGCAGCACCGACGATCAATGCGGCGAGTACGAGGCCGGCGGCGATGCGGTTGGCGATCTTCTGCAGGCCATCGAGGAGTTGCAGAGTATCGGCGGAACGCATCTTGAGTTCGATCTCGCCCTTGCCCACCGCATCGAGAACTTTGTTCAAGCGGCCGGGGAGCTGGCCGGCGAAGTCTTTGAGCTCAAGAACGGAGGAGAGGAAGTTTCCAGAAGTGAAATCCTTTTTCACGCGTTGGCTCAGGATGGCCTGAAGATGGGTGCGAATCGCGGCGTTCGGATTGAAGCTCGGCTCGAGCGCCTGGCCAATCTGGTGGAGTTGCAAGAGGGTCTTGCCGAGGAGAGTCAGTTCGCTGGGGACGAAGAGGCCGGTTTCTCCGGCGACGCGAGTGATCTCAAGGAGGCTGCGACCGGGGTCGAGTTGCTTGAGCGTGTTATCCTGCATCTCGGCAACAAGTGTGCCGAGGCGACGGGTGAAGGCGGCCTGGTCGAAGTTATCCGCGGTCTGGCTGATCTGAATGGCGGTCTGCGCGGCGTCTTCACCACGGCCTTCGCTGATGGCGAGGAGGAGCTTGATGAGGTTCTCCTGCATGCGCGGCATCACATGATCCACCATGCCCAGATCGAGCAAGGCGATGTAGTGATCATCGGTGAGGAGGACGTTGCCGGGATGCGGGTCGGCATGGAAAACGCCATCGACGAGGACCTGCTTCAGATACGCGTGGAAGAGTTCATTGGCGAGGGCGGTGCCGTTGAAATCCAAGCGGAGCAGGGGACTTAGCTCGGTGATCTTCTGACCTTTGATATAGGTCATGGTGAGAACGCCCCGCGAGGTGTAATCGAGCACCGGCAAAGGCGAACAGATGTGCGGGAACTCGCGGAGATTGTGGGCGAAGAGCGTGAGGTTGTTGGCCTCGCGTTCGTAATCGAGCTCTTGCACGAGGGTCTTGCGGAATTGTTCGAGCAGTTCACGGAAGCGATGGCGACGGCCCATCTCAGTGTGTTCATCGAGGAAAATGGCCATCTCTTCCATCACCTCGAGATCTTCGGCGATCTGTTTGCGGATGTCGGGACGCTGAACTTTGACGACGACCTGGCGACCATCCCGCAGCCGGGCACGATGAACCTGGCCGAGTGAAGCGGCGGCAAGGGGGACGGGATCGAATTCCAAGAAGGCCTTGGACAAGCGGACGCCGAGTTCTTCCTGGACGATCTGTTCGACGGCGCCGAAAGGGAAAGGCTTGACGTTATCTTGGAGGCGGGAGAGGGCCTTGAGATAGCTGTCCGGAAGCAGGTCGGCACGGCTGGAGAGGACTTGTCCCAATTTAACAAATGTCGGGCCCATCTTCTCCAAGTCCTCGGCCAACTCTCGCGGCGTGGGTTGGTTGTCTTTGGAGATGCCTTCCTCGGATTTTAAGTCGCTGAGTTGAGCAAGGCTGCGGAAAACATCCGAGCGGCCGTGACGCCATAGGAGCAGGGCGATTTCCTTGTAGCGCGGCAAATGGCTGGTTTTGAAAGTCATAGCTAGTTGGTTCGTTTTAGCGCGAAGCATGCCAGCGCTTTTGCTGAGTGAATTGCAAGTAGCAAAGTCGCTAGAGTATTGCATTATGACCGCCTGGCTGGAGGTTTATTGCAGAATGCTAGGTCAAGACTGGAGCAGGTTTAGGAAATCGAAGAGATTCACTGGGTAGGCAGATGGTACATTTCGTGCATCACAAAGAAGTGCATGAACTCAAAGGAAACCAATTCAGCAGCAACGTCGGGAGGACAAGAAACTCATCCGACCCACGAAGAAATAGCAAAAGAGGCATTTCGTCTCTACGAAAAGAATGGCCGCAAAGAAGGCCACGATCTGGAGTATTGGTTGGAGGCGGAAAAGACCTTGGGTGCGAAAACCAGCGTCCACACGGCGTCTAACGCTACAGTCAAGGAACCCATGTCGCCCTTGGAGTTTGCCGAATCGAAAGAGCGGCGTGGAAACAATGGCGGTCCAGAAGCGGAGAAGACGAGGAAGAATTCCGCCAATCGCGAGGAAATCCGGCAGGCGACGCCACCGCGCACCGCACCACGACAGTCGCAGCGCCCGCAGACACATAGCGCCTAACCTATAAACAAGGGAATCATATGAGCAGCCATAGCAACACACTCTTCTGGGCCAATCTGGCAGCGTTTGAAAAGAAGACGGATGCGGAAGAATTTCATTCGCATCTGACACGTAAGGGCGTGGAGGCTCAGGTCTATGATGAGCGGAACTTGCAAAGCTGGTGGTTCCTGGCCCGCCCCAAGATCGGGGTCCGGGTCCAGGTCCCCAGCAAGGATTTCTACGATGTAGCCGAAAAGGTGAATGCCGATCCGTCTGCCAAGTCGATCTTGCGCAAGGCCGTGCATTGCCCATCCTGTGAATCATTGAAGGTCGAATATCCGCAGATGACGCGGCGTTTCATTTTGCCCACGTTGATCGCGCATTTTCTCGTCCTGTTGGGAATCATGAAGCACTCCTATTACTGTGAGGATTGCCATTTCACATGGACTAAAAATCGCGCTCCTAGGGGCCAGGTGCAATCCAAGGTGACCTAACAAAAGTGGCGTGTCATTTCTTCGTGGAGGAGGAACTTACCCGTTCTTGGGGCGCTTCCTTTTTTCAGTATGCCTTGCAAAATGCATTTATCTTTGCTCTTTTTCTCGCCAACGAACCGGCTGTGCGAACTTTGTTTCAACACTTGCCGACTCCGTAGATAACGAGAATTCGCGCCACAACTTTTCCCGTGCCATTTAAAATTACATCCATCCGCTTGATTGGTGGCGATTCCGAGACTGCGCGAATCGTTAGGCAAGCGGCCTCTACGGCGTTACCTGAAGCTGAAGTAAGTGTTCACGCTACCATAGGCGAGTTGCCGCCGGCGACCGGCGGAGAAGGCGTGGAACTCCTCGTGCTGGCGGGGGCTATCGGGCCCGAAGAAATGAAACTGGCCGAGCAACGGAACTCCGATGGCATGCCGCGCTGGGTGATGATCGGGATCGGCAGTCAGGAGGGCAATGCGACCATCGATATGATCCGGCCGGAAGACCTCTCCGTGAGCCTCCTGGCTCAGGCGTTCCGGTCTTCTTTGGGAAGGCATTCGCTGGCCCGGGAAAATGCCCGGTTGCGGGGCGATCTGTTCACCATGGCCGGTCGCGTCAGCCACGATCTGAAAACTCCGCTGAACGGCATTTTGGCCGCAGGTGAAGCGATGAAAGAGGTGTTGCTCGAAAAGGAACCCGCTTCGGCCAGTCTGTCCGGGGCGCTTTTCAATTCAGTGGATGAAATGGTGCGACTCATGAACCGCATCAACTTCATGCTAAAGGCTTCCTTGGCTCCCGTATCGCGGAAGTCGATACCGATGGCCGACGTCGTCTGGACCACCCTGCAACGGCTGGAGGGGAAGATCAGATTGAAGCGATTGTCTGTCATTAAACCTGAAGCCTGGCCGCAGGTGAACGGAGTGGAGCCGTGGCTGGAGATTATCTGGGGCAACCTTATCGGGAATGTTTTGGAGCATGCGGGGGCAGCCACGGAGATCGAATTGGGGTGGGAAAAAAAGGGCGGGGAATATTTGTTTTGGGTGCGCGACAATGGCAACGGAGTAAGCCTCGGCAGACAGAAGAACCTTTTTCGATCATTTCATACACTCCATGTGCCGGAGACTGGGCACGGGTTGGGACTGTCCATCGTGCAGCGTTTAGTGGATCTTCACGGCGGTCGGGTGGGGTATGAACCTGTCAGCGGAGGAGGTTCGCGGTTCACTTTCTCTCTTCCTGTATAGTCTCAAACGGGTTATCCGATGGCAGCCGACACGGCGCATTTGCGGAACGACATCTCGACGGAGGATGTGTTCAATTTTAGGGATTTACTGAGGAAATTGTTTCTTTTTGATCCGAAAACATTGGTTTCGGTTTGGGATTTTCGCAGGGTTCACTGCGCGCTTTGCATGAGCAGAGATTATTCCGGAACGGATTCCGTAAGCGGGATAATTCCGCTAACGCATTGATAGTGACACTGATAGGTCTGGGTGATGGCGTCGGGAGTCAAAGGTGGCACACGGGAAGCTCAATAGGTAGGTGTATATTGGTAGAAAAAGTAACAACTAACCTCCTATTGTAGTATGAAAAAGAACATTACCATCCAAACCTCACTGCTGGTGCTCTGCGCGTCCCTGTGCGTGCCGGCGGTTTATGCTGATGACCAGCGAAAACCGGCGGAAGCCCAGATGCAGTCGCAGACGCCACAGCAGTTCGTGCGACAAACCCTTCGTGCCGGACAGAAGGAAGTCATCCTCGGCGAACTTGCCCTCAAGAAGACCGAAGATCCACAGATCCGGATCCTGGCTCAGGATATGGTACAGGACCATTCCAAGCTGAACACGGAACTGAAGGAGATCGCCCAACGCAAGGGCTTTGACGTGCCGCCCGTCGACAACTACGACACCGCGAAGGTGACGCCGCGTCCCGTGAGCCCTGAATCGATTCCGGATTCCCCGGCCCTGGGCACCGATGACCGTCCTCAGGACACGAGCAAACGCATCAAGAATGTTGATGCCGCAGACGCGGACATGGATGCTGATAAAGCCCGCCGTCGTTTGAGCGAGCTTTCTGGTGTGGAGTTTGACCGTGCCTATGTGAAGGAAATGGTCAGCGACCACAAGCAGGCTGTGAGCAAGTTCGAGACGGCCTCCAAGTATCTGGCCGATTCGGAACTGAAGGCTTTTGCCAGCAAATCATTGCCGACGTTGCGGACTCACCTGGAGCACGCTCAACGCCTCGACCGTCAGTATAGTCGTGGTGCGGACGAAGTGTCTCTCGTGAAGTAAAATGAACGATGAGTCACGCGGATCAATCTGTCGAAATGAACAAACCCTCAGTGTTCACCGCTGAGGGTCTTTCCTGCTCAAGTTTTGTGAACAAGCTGTCAAAGAGTAGCAGGTTATCCACAGGCCAATGGTGAGCCCTCGTTTTACACGCGGTCCCGCACCCCGCGTGAGCCCCAGAGACCTGCGCAGTGGGCGCAGCAAAACACCGTGTTATTTGCCTCCACGCCATGGCCGATGACCTTGCAATTGCAATGGGGACATACCGGCGCCAGGAGGTGAATGGCACATTCAAAGGAGTCGAAGACAAAATGTTTTCCCGACATGACGACTTCAAACGTCTTGTCATACTCGTTTCCGCAGGTGGCACATTTTCCCATAAGTTTACTTTCTATTTGTGATTTGATTCGCGCAAAGATTCTAAGGCGGACATTTGTTTACGGGTTGGGTTCCCTTTACGCCGTTCCCGGAAATTGGGCGGCACTGGACGCTGATTTCACCATTACGCTCCAGCAAAGCGAGTTTCACTTGCTCCACATCATCCACTGACGAGTTGAGTCGCAGATCTTGCATCAAGTCATGATGGCTTACCTGGTTGGCCGCCATGGCATCTGGTTGGATCTTTCCGTCAACCACCAGCGGTTCAGGTTGCCCCTTCAGCCAACGCCCCAGGAAATGATAACGGCAGGTGAGAAAAGCCAGAATGCGATGCAGCAGCACCACGAGAAACCCTGATAAAATCGTGCCCCAAAAGGGAGCAGGGCCGTTGATCGCCCGTGAGAGCATCGAGGCGAGGATGAATCCCAATAGAACATCGAAAGTGGTTTTTCCGGCCAAAAAACGCAGGCCCGCCAAGCGCATCATCAGGAGCATGGCGAAGAACATGATCACGGTACGAAACAGGATCTGGCTATGGCTTAGTTCATCAGGGCCCAGATCAATGCCCAAGTTTTGATTGAAAAATGTTTCCATGATCAGGAGCCGGATTCCTTAAAGGGTTCCAAAGGTTTTTCTGCCGGTCCGCTCAGCACCTCACCCGTGGGCGCGAAGCGGGATCCGTGACAGGGGCAATCCCATGTTTTTTCCGCATCGTTCCAGGCTACGATGCATTTCAGGTGCGTACAAACTGGAGAGCAAAGAGTCAGTTTGCCCTCTGGATCGCGATAGGCTGCCGTCTTACGACCTTTGATCTTAAGTATCTTTCCGTGATTGGAGGGGAGTGAACGCAATGACTTGCCTTCGGCACTTTCAAGGCGGTCGTGAATCAGGTGATAGGGGAAATCTTTGTTCTCTTTGACATAGTTCCACGCCGCGCCGCGATACTTCTTCCGCTCGATGGCGAATAAGGATGCCCAAGGATTCTTGCGCCGTTCAAAGGCATCCACGGCCATCATCGCGCCCAGGGTACCGAACGTGACACCGTTCCCGCTAAAGCCAGTGGCAGCAAATTGGTTGCGGCCCGTAGGACCGATGTAGGGCAGGCCATCAATTGTCTCGATCACCTGTCCCGACCAATGATGATCCACCTGGGCGGCGGGGATGAGATGACGGAGTTTTTTCTCCAGCCGTTGATAAACTGCGGGAGTATCTTTTTCCTGGCCGGTCTTGTGATCTTCGCCACCGAAGACCGCGTAATCGAAGCCGCGGTGACTGTCGATCCGCAGATAGTGATAAGGCTCCGCCGTATCCCAGAAGCACGCCTCCGGCCAAAGGTTCTTCGGAATGCGGGCGCCGATCGCATAACTGCTGTAGAGCGAGAGCTTCGTCTGCAGCAGAGCGGCCGAGATCAGCTTCTCATTTCCCATCAAAGGATTGTGCGTGGCGAGGATCACATAGCGGCAATGGATCGTGTGGTCACCGGCCTTTACCTTTACCGGATTCTTGTTCACCGCGCTGGCTTCCGTGTTTTCAAAAACAAAACTGCCTTTTCGTGGAATGGTTCGGACCAAAGCTTGCAGATATTTTCCGATGTGAAACTTGGCGACGTTGAACTGCACTCCGGGCGTTTTGAAATTCGGGATGGCGGCCTGATACTCAGCCGGAAAGCCGAAGCCTGTGGCGATTTGCGCATCATCTTGCAATGCCGCGATCTCTTCGCTCGGGGCATTGTTTGTCGGCGCGTGCAGATACCCGGGCACCCAACGGAATTCGCAGGAGATGCCTTCCTGTTTCACATTACTTGCCACCATGGCCATCGCCGCCTGACCTGCCTCCCAGGCTTTTTTGGCGGATTCCTTGCCAAACACCTTCACGAGCTTGTGCAGTCGCGTGTCCGTGACAAAGGTCAAGTGTCCCGTCGTGTTTAAGCTGTCGAATCCGCCACAACGCCCGCGTTCCAGCAGGGCAACCTTATGTCCCCGCTGCTTCAAGAGATAGGCGGCCGTGATGCCCGTAATCCCTCCGCCGATGACCGCGACATCCACCGAACAATCACTTTTCAGAGAAGGAAACCGGGGGAATGTGGCCGACGAGGCCCAATATGAGGTGGTATCCACAGGTGAATTTTCTTGGCCAGCTTACTTCTTCTTCGCGGCTTTTCCTCCCACTCGGCCGCCTTTCCTGGCGGGCGCCTTATTGACTTTTTTACCCCGACCGGAGCCTGACTTTTTGCCACCGCCGGTCATCTTGTTCACCGTAGCCCAGGCGCGTTTCTTGGCCGTCTTGGCGCTCACGCCCCGTGCTTCATATCCTTCCTCGATGTGCTCGGCCTGACGTTTTTGTTTGTCGGTATAGGTTGATTTATCGCCGCGAGGCATATGTTTCCTTTCGCTTGAGGGTTGATCATTCCAAGTTTGAACCACCATTGGGATGCAAGACTTGACCGGTCATGTAAGAGGAATCTGCTTCCGAGGCCAGGAACAGAAAACTGGGCGCGACCTCCGCTGGTTGGCCCGGACGTTTTAGCAACGTGTTCTTGCCGAAATTCTCGACGTGCTTGGCGGAGAAAGTGGAGGGGATCAAAGGCGTCCAGATGGGGCCGGGTGCGACGGCGTTCACACGGATCCCTTTTTCCGCGAGTTCCTTGGCGAGCGATTGGGTGAAATTGAGGATCGCCGCCTTCGTGCACGCGTAATCCATCAGGTAAGGCTGCGGATACAATGCCTGGATGGAAGTGGTGTTGATGATGGAAGCCCCCTTCCTGAGATGTGGCAGGGTGGCCCGGGTCAGATGGATGAAACCGAAAAGATTCGTCTGGAATGTCCGTTCCAGCTGCGCGGGGTCCAGATCCACCACGCCCGTGATCTCCTTCTGTTGCGCCGCATTGTTGATGAGGATATCGATGCGATGAAACTTCTCCAAAGTATCGCCCACCACTTGTCGGCAAAAAGTGGGATCACCGATATCGCCGGCGATCTTGATCACCCGCCGTCCCAATTCCTCGATACGCCGGGCGGTCTTCTCTGCGTCTTGATGCTCGTTGAGATAAACCAGGCACAGGTCTGCACCTTCTTTGGCGAAGAGAATGGCGGTGGCCCGGCCGATTCCGCTATCGCCTCCGGTGATGATTGCCAC
>JAJNBN010000273.1 GCA_021156225.1 Verrucomicrobiota bacterium
TCTTCAACCCCGTTTCTCAAGGTGAGAAATTCGACGCGAATGGGGATTTTGTCCGTCAGTGGGTGCCGGAACTGAAAACGCTTCCCAGTGCGGTGATCCACCAACCCTGGGTATATCCCCTCTTTGCCCAAACCGGATACGTGAAACGTATCGTGGACCACAGTGAACAACGCGAGAAGTGCCTCGCGATGTTCAAAGCGGTTAAAAGCTGAGCTTACAGCTCGAAATCGAACACCAGCGCCGCGTCCACATTGGCCAGCAGCAACTGCTTGACCTTCTCGTGTTCCGGGTGCGTCAGGTAGCCGTCGCGCGAGGCGGCGTCCACAAAAGTCATGATGAAACCATGGGTGTAACCCTGGTTCAGGCTCTCCGGGCTGTTATTCGGACCGGAAACATAGTCCTCGATCCCCGGGATTTCTTCCGTGGCGTTCAGAACCTGATCGAAGACGTCGGCGGCCTGGTCTTCGGTCACTTCCGGCTTAAACTTGAACAAAGCAATGTGCTTAACCTTTGACATATATCCTGCTGATTTGCTGAACGCAGTTTGCGGACTAATGCGGCAGAGGTAAAGCTTTGAGCACAAAAAGTTTTCGCTTCATCCGTCACTTCCCCGCCAACGCCGTTTCCACTGCCTTCACGATTTCTTCCGCATCCGGTTCCACGTCTGGTGCGAAACGCTTCATCACCTTTCCGTTCTTGTCCAACAGAAACTTTGTAAAATTCCACGTCACCTCGCCCGGGAACGGTGAACTTTTTCCCGTCAATCGCTCATATAATGCGTGCTTTTCCGGTCCAGCCACCTTGACCTTGGCGAACATATCCAGCGACCGCTCCTTGCCCTCGATGTCCTTGGCCGCAAGCCCCTTCATCACCGAATCCTCCCCGGTGGCGGCGTGCGCCATCGCCACCACCGCCACCATCCAGATCGCCAGCAATCGCGTCACGTTGCTCACTTCTTTTCTTCGTAGAAGAACTGCACCCCGGCCTCGTCCTTCAATTTCTTGTAATAATCAGGCAGTTGCTTCTGCACCTCTTGTGCCTGCAAGGCATCCTTGATCCGGGTGGAGACCTCCGCCAACGCCAGCTTCTTCGGCGGCAGCTTCTCCAACACCTTGATGATGTGATAACCAAATTGCGTGGTCACCACATCGCTGATCTGTCCCGGCAATAGCGTGAAGGCAACCGCCTCGAACTGCGGCACCATCTTCCCGCGCGGGAAAACATACTCGCCCCCGTTCGCCTTGGAACCGATGTCCTCGGAGAACTCCTTAGCCAGCGCGCCGAAGTCTTCGCCCGCCTTGGCCCGCACTAGCAACTGGTTGATCTTCGTTTTCTTCTCCTTCTTCTTTTCTTCCGGCAGCTCGGCACGTGTGGCCGAGTCGTTGGTCACCAGCAATATGTGGGCGGCCTTCACCATCTCCGGCTGGTCGAACTGCTTCTCGTTCTCGTCATAGAACTTCTTCACCGCCTCATCACTGATGGCGACCTTGGATGTCAGTTCACGATCCACCACCTTGCGGATCAGCGCTTCTTCCTCCGCCCGCGAAACGAACGTCTCCAGCTTCATTCCGTTCGCTTCCAACCGGCGCTTGAAGGCCTCTTCCGACGGCATCCGTTTCTTCGTATCTTCCGTGAACTTCTCCGCGAATTTCTTCGCCTCAATCTTCTCATCCGCGGTTGCCTTGGCGGTGACGAGTTTTGCCATCACCATCCGCTCCACCAGATTGGTCTGGATACGGGCCCGGTCCGCTTCCGGAAAAGCCTGCCCTTGGGCGGCCAGCGAGGCGCGCAGCGCGATGACGGCTTCGTCCACCTCGCTCTGTTTGATTTCCACACCCTTGCCTTTGGCGATCACCTTATCGGCAAAGAGGCTGTCCGCCGCGGTGGCAGTTTGGGCGCAAATGGCGAACCCGGCGAGGGCTCCCAGCAATGTACTAAAACGTTTCATGTTCACTTTCACAGATTCACCACTTTCACATTCGAGATCGCCGGATCTTTCTCCAGCTCATTCAGCAACTCTTGCGGCGGCAGGCTGTCCAGCCCTAGCACCGTCAATGCCTGACCGCCGATGGTATCACGGCTCAGGCTCATATTGGCAATATTAACCTTATGCTTGCCCAGCAACGTGCCGATATGGCCCACGATGCCTGGCCGGTCATTGTTGTTCAGCAATAACAACACGCCACTCGGCACGATCTCCACCGGCAGGCTGAAGAGCCGCACGATCCGCGGGTTGTTCGGCGAACCGAAGAACGTGCCGCCCGCCGACACCAGCTTCGTCTCGCCTTGGAAAGCCTGCACGTGCAGCCACTCGTTGAACGTCACCGGCTCACTCGAGCGCTTCTCTTCCACCGTCAATCCTAACGTAGAAGCGACACTCCTCACGTTGATATTGTTCAAATCCTTCACCGACGACCGCGTCAGGAAACCTTGGATCACTGCCCGCGTCACTGGGTCGATGTTCGGCAACTCCTGCGCCTTGCCACCGTATGTGATGTGGATGCGATCCACCTGCACCGGCGCCAGTTGCGCAATGAGCTTGCCGAGCTTCTCGCCCAGCAACAGATACGGCTTCACTTCCTCGTAAGTCTTCGCATCGATGAATGGCATGTTCACCGCATTCCGCACCTCGCCCGTGAGCAGGTAACCCGCGATGACTTCCGCTACTTCGATACCGCACTTCTCCTGCGCCTCATTCGTGCTCGCGCCCAAGTGCGGCGTGAGGATGAGACCCGGATGTTTGCGAAACGGATGATCTGCCGCCAACGGCTCCTCTGCGAACACGTCCAAACCCGCTCCTGCGATCTTGCCCGATTCCAAAGCCGCCAGCAGATCCGCCTCCACGATGATCTCACCGCGTGCGCAATTCACAATCCGGACATTCGGTTTCATCTTCGCGAACGCGCTCGCATTCAACATCCCCTTAGTCTGCTCGGTCACCGGCATATGCACCGTGATAAAATCCGAGGCGCTATAAATCTCGTCCAGATCGCCACTGAGCGTCACGCCCATCGCTTTCGCTCGCGCTTCCGTCAGGAACGGATCATAAGCCAGCACCTTCATGCCGAAGGCCAGTGCGCGCTTGGCCACCTCACTACCGATGCGGCCCATGCCCAATACGCCCAAAGTCTTGTTCAGCAGTTCCACCCCTTGGAACGCCTTGCGATCCCACTTGCCGGCCACCATCGTGCCATGCGCCTGCGGCACCTTGCGCGCCAGGTTCAGGATCATCGAGAAGGTCAGCTCCGCCGTCGTCACCGTATTGCCGCCCGGTGTGTTCATCACGATCACACCCTTCGTCGTGGCATACTCCACATCCACGTTGTCCACGCCCACCCCGGCGCGACCGACCACCTTCAACTTCTTCGCCGCATCCAGCACGTTCTTGGTGATCTTCGTTTCCGAGCGCACCACGATCGCCTCCACGTCGGCGACCAAAGGCAACAATTCCGCCTCCGGCAGCTTCTTGTCCAGCACCACGACATTGAATTCCGGGCGCTGTTTAAAGAGCGCGATACCCTTCGGCGAAATTGGATCACAAATCAAAATCTTCATAAAACAGAAAGCGGAATGTAGGCATCCCCCTTGGTCAGGTCAAATATCAACCGGCCAATTTTTCTTCCTCCATCAACCTCACTTCTAGGCGCCATAAGCCCCTTCCCCATTTTCGATGTTGGAAGTTGGATGTTCGGTGATCGAAGTTTTCCCATTCCCTTCTCACCTCCCATTCCATTTCTCACTCTAACTTCATTTATCATGCCTCCACCCTAAACCAGTCACTAGGACATCCGCTGTCCTACACCCCATTTTCTTTAAAAATAATTAAATGATTCAACCCATTCAAAATCAGCCACTTGCATCAAAAACGGGCTTCTGGGTGAAAATTTCTCTAAAAATTCTCTTCGGTTTGACACCTCAATCGTCCGAATCCGAAGGCCACCGACCCGGCCTCATATCAGCATGGGGCAACGCCCCATGAAAACACGCCTCTCAGGAGCAAGCGCTGTCCGCGCGATTCATTCACCTTCAGTTGGAATATGCCTGGTTGCACGAGCCGCCTTCAGCCTTGGAGCGGAAGACCCGCTTAGCAACACTCTGACACCCGTGAAATTCATACCGAACTCACTCCACCCGCTCGAAGCAGTGCTCGAATCTTATGGCTCACCCCTCGTCCATTTCACCCTCCCGTCCAGCCTTTCGTGAGCTTGCTATTCCGTCACCCCCACCCATAGTCCACCCGCATGACTCTAAACCGGCGCAGCCAGTTAAACGTGATCAGCGATCATCTGGCTTCCCGCCGCAAGGCGATTCTCCAGGCCTGGCGGAAGGCCACCGAGGCCGATCCCGCGCAGACCACCGCGCACACCCTGACCCGCGGACAATTCAACGACCACATCCCCGAAGTGCTGGATGCCTTTGAATGGCAGCTCCGCTCCCGGCCCGGCGGTGCGGATGCTCTTGCCGCCGATCAGGAACAAAAAGACGAGGAAGTGAAGCACGGCCTGCATCGCTGGCAGCAGGGCTACCGCATGCAGGAACTCATGCGCGAATGGGGCCATCTCCAACTCTGCCTGTTTGAAGAACTGGTGACCTTCGCCGCCCGGCATCCTGAATGCGAACGGGAAACTATGGAGGAGGCCAACCGCCAGTTGATCATGCTGGTCAACGAAGCCATCAGCGAAAGCGCCGTCCAGTTCGAACGCATGCAACAGGCTGAGGCCACCGGTCGCATGGGTGATCTCACCGGTGCTTTGGGAAAGATCAGTGAGATCGAACGCCGCCGCGCCACGCTCATCCATCAGGCCGTCCACGATCTGCATAACAATGTCTTGGGCGTCAGCATGGCGGCCAATTTGCTGGGCGGCATCACCGTGGCTGATTCGGGGCGCGTTGAGTTTGCATCGAATCTCAACCACGCCCTGCACAGCGTCACCTCCATGCTAAATGATCTCATGGAACTGGCGCGCCTGGAGTCCGGTATTGAGCGTCGGGAAATCACCGCTTTTGACGCCGCCGCCCTCATCACCGAACTGCTCACCGTCAATCATGCCATCGCCGCTGAAAGAGGACTGTTTCTGAAACTGACTGGGCCGACTAAACTTTCCGTGGATGGTGACAGTGGAAAAGTCCGGCGCCTGCTGCAAAATCTGCTGCTCAATGCTATCAAGTACACGCGGCAAGGTGGCGTCACCGTTAGCTGGGGCGCGGAGAAGGAAAATTGGTGGTTGATGATCGAGGATACCGGTCCCGGCCTGCCCTCCTCCGCCGGAGAATCGTTGGCGACCGGGCTGAAGGAAGCCACCGCCAGCGCCCGGGAATCAGATGAGAAGACCGCCGCCACCGCTGGCGAAACCTCACACGTGTTAACTCCGGCGCTGGATACCGACGAGTCCGCCTATCCGGAAACTACCAGACATAAGCCCGGCGAAGGCATTGGCCTCTCCATCGTCAAGCGTCTCTGTGAATTGCTGGATGCCAGCCTGGAAATGGCCAGCTCTGCAGAAACGGGCACCACCTTCCGGATCGTTCTTCCCCGCCGCTACCAGACCGCTCGTGTTCCGAAACGGAAAACCCCAACCGCGACCGGGCGGCAGAAACGGACCAAAGGCTGAGTTTGTTTACTGCCGGGATTCAATTCCAGCCCTGCCTATTGCAAATCAGCTCCCGAAGGCCACGTTCTCACCACTCTTGGATTGATGCCGCCAGCCAGCTTTAATTGGCTCTGCATGGCCCTTTCCGCCGACTCCGGCGTTGCCCCTTCCGCCACCCCTATCGCCTCAAACTCGCAGTTGGCGGCCGGTCGCTTGATGGTGTAGGCATACACGATGGCATGCACAGTGGTGGGAACACAGAGAATGGCGTAAGTATCGAAACTGACTGTGTCCTTATACTTCCTCCGGATCGCACTGCTGAATTCCGATCGGACCACTCCGGGCGACCTGTCGTCCAACCCCGTCTTGTTCTCCACCACCCGCACTTTCGGACACGGTCCGCCCGTTTTCTCGAAGACCGCCGCATACATGAAATACTTGCGGGAAACGATTGCCCCTGCGCCCTGAGCGGACCACGAAATGGTCAGGATCAAGCCGGCCAGCACAGCTAAACAGCAACGGATACTTTTGGTTAATTTCATTGGATTTTTCAAAGGCAGTCAATTTACGGGAATCACGTTCTCA
>JAJNBN010000007.1 GCA_021156225.1 Verrucomicrobiota bacterium
ATCATTACTTCCGCAGAAGCGCCAAACGGTATCTCCTGCTTTTTTCCAGCTTCGTCCTTGTCTTTATTGTGTTTGGATTGCTTCAACGCTGGGACCTGGTTTATCTCATGCTCGGGATGCTGGCCGGTTGTTTATTCCGCGACATCGGCTGGGTACTCGCCGTCCGTAGGACCTGGCCCTTCACTGTAAAAGTGACAGATTGGGACAAGGTTCAGCAACTTGCAGACGAGAAACCAACCCCCTGACCCCGAGCCCTGCCTCTTCAATCTCTTGCCCCCTGCCCCCACCTCGCGAGCAGAGCGAGCCCATGGAGAGCCCCAAAGGGGCGGCCTGATACCAGCCCAGGGCAAAGCGAGTCCGCGAGCGATGCCCTGAGTAAACGCCCACAAGAAATCTCTCCCCTTGGCGCAGGCCCCGACAATAAATTGTCGGGGCCTGCGCCAAGGAGACCACCACTGCCTCCATCTCGACAAACCTCCCCTACCAGCCTACTCTCCCACCATGGAAGGAGATGCTCGCCATGCACAGTCGCCCATTCCATTGATCAGAAAAGTTCTCATCGCTTGCCGTGGAGAACTTGCTAATCACCTACTGACGGAATTCGCCGAGGCCCATGTGCAAACCGTTGCGGTTTATACGGGACAAGATGTCACTGCCGTACACATACAATTGGCCGATGAGGCCATTTGTATCGGTAAAACCTTGAAAAGCTACCACAACGATTGGCATCGTATCATCTCCGCAGCGGAGATCAGCGAGTGTGACGCGATCCATCCGGGTGACGGGCCTCTCTCCACGCACGAGGAATTCGTCGAGGCTTGCATTAAAAACAACATCCGCCTTTTGTCCTAAACACCATGAAGCCGATCACCGGATCCTGTTTATGCGGTAAGGTAGCCTTCGAGGTCACCGGCACTCCGATCAAGTTCCTCTATTGCCACTGCCGTTCCTGTCAAAAATCGACCGGCTCCATTCACGCCGCGAACCTCGCATTCCCCGGAGGCTCAGTCCGCTGGACCCAAGGAGAAGACCTCATCGAACTCTTTGTGGACACCCAAGAAAACCCCGGCTTCCCACGATGCTTCTGCCGCAGTTGCGGTTCACCCGTCCCCAAGTTGAGCCGCAACCAGCAATTCTGGGTCGTCCCCAGCGGCTCATTGGATTCCGATCCCGGCCTGAAACCCACAGCGAATATTTATTGGGCCGAGCACGCTCCTTGGTATGTGTCGCCCGATCAAATTACCAAGCATGAAGGGCCCTTGGTCCAATAAGGCCATGAACTCCACCTTCCATTTGGTTGACGCCGTTTCACAGGCGATCGCGGTTCAGTCCTTGCTTCACGACAAAATCAACCGAAGAAAAAATCGCGTGGCTTTCCCGGCATGGCACGCTCACGTCCAAACCAAAGACTCTCCCGATCGAGCGCGAGATTTTTTATTTTGAGACTTCAATCGAACAAAGTTGTGCTTTCTTCTTAGATGGCGACGAGTTTGTCTTTGTCTTTGCCAGATGACGCTCTCATCTGTTACTACGACTGCTATTGAATGAATTCTCCTGAGGCGGGCTTTTTATTCCCTATACTCCAAAATATCCCCCGGCTGACAGTCCAACGCCTTGCAAATCGCCTCCAAGGTGGAAAACCGGACCGCTTTCGCCTTGCCGTTTTTCAACACGGAAATGTTGGCCATCGTGATGCCGACTTTCTCCGCCAGCTCCGTCACGCTCATCTTCCGCTTCGCCAGCATGACATCCACATTGATGATGATTGCCATACTCGTCCCCTTACACCGTTAAGTCGTTCTCCGATTTTATCTCCACGGCATTCTTTAAGATTCGCTCAAACATCGCCGCCGCCGTCGCGACCACCAACGAAGCAAAGGTGACCACCACGCGCAGCGTCACTCCCGGCGGCCGGTCATCCGGATCGCTGAACGGCATAAACACCACACTCCCCACCACCAAACCGATGATGGCTATCGCGCAAAACTTGATCGTCCGCAAGGCGTCCACCGCCGTGGGCGAGAACACCTTGTTGTCCCGGGCATACCCGACGACCTTGAATGCCTGATAGAGGCCTACGAAAAACGGGATGGACGCGACATACACATACGCCAAAAACGGATCCTTGAAATAAATCTCAAACACCGTGGCGTGTTTATTCCTCCCCTCGAAGTGAGGCTCCACCAGCAAAAAAGCCAGCACGCCGATGCCGATCAGCACAATGACTGCCTGAAGAAATATCGTTGAGCCTCTTTTCATAGGTATTTCTTTTAAATATTAGTGAATCCACCTTAACGTTGATTTATCGTTTATCAATATATTTTTATTGTTACTTTAAAAATGCGGAATTGCGTACATCTTCACATCCTGCTTGGCGCGGGCCACCGCCAGAGTTGGCCCGCGCCAAGGAAATGCCCCCAGCCCGCTCTCGACTAATTGCTGACGACACCCTATGCTCCTATCATGAAAGGAAGGCCAGAGATCAGCCCCAGGATCATCATTCAGCTCATTCTCATTCTCGGCCTGTCCGTTGTGATGTCTTCTCTTCACGCCACGAACCAAATCATCGACCCGATAGTTTGGAAGGGTGAAACGTTTTATCCCATGCCCGGCCCCTCCATCCTAGGGGCGTTTCCCGAAAAGGAAAAACCACAGTTTGAAGTGGCGAGCACATCCAATTGGAAAGGTTATGAGGCAGAATGGGAGATCAAGGACAACACGCTTTTGCTCCTATCCCTGAAAGGCCGCGTTAAAGGGAAACACAAGGAGATTACTGAATTGCTTCCGGGTAAAAAGCCGCCCATTCCAGCCACCTGGTACTCCGGCACACTCATCCTCCCACGTGGCAAAGAGATCGGCATCCTGAAGAAAGAGTCCCGCTTCGTACATGAAAAGGAAACGCATCTGACCTTCGAGAAAGGCAGACTGGTAAAAACCGAAGATAAGACTTTTGATCCTAAAAAGACGCCTGTATGGAAGTAATCGTGATGGCCAACCGCAAGCGGATCGTCGCCAAGCGTGTTCATTAAGCAGCCCATCACTATCAACACCTCAACTCCATGCGTCCCCTCCGCTATTCCATCAATATCACCTTGGACGGCTGCTGCGATCATCGCGGCGGCGTCCCGGACGAAGAATTGCATCGTCACGCCACCGAGACCCTCAACCGGGCCGATGCCCTCCTCTTTGGTCGCGTGACTTATCAAATGATGGAGGCCGCGTTCCGCCCCGCGTGGACGGGAGAGAGGCCCGCCTGGATGAAACCCTTCCGCGACACGATCAACGCGGCCCAGAAATATGTCGTCTCGAGCACTTTGCCGCAGGTTGATTGGCACGCGGAACTCGTGCGCGGCGATCTGGCCCAGGCCGTTCAGCAGCTCAAGCAGCGGCCGGGTAAGGGACTGTACGCCGGTGGCGTAAAGCTCCCACTCGCGTTGGCCGAACTGGGCTTGATCGATGAGTACGAATTCATCGTGCACCCCAGGATCGCCGGCCATGGCCCCACGCTGTTCGCCGGGCTATCAAAACAGGTTGAGCTGAAGCTGGTCAGCCGGCGAGAGTTCGCCTCAGGGGCAGTGGCCTTGCGGTATGAACCCAGAAGGTAGCCTGCACACATGGCACCTCAAAGCTGAGCGTCCTGCGCCACATCCAAAATCATTCCAATAACGAGCCACCGTCCCCAATCTCACCTTCAAATGATCAACTTTTTCAAACGCCTACTTGGCATATCCACCGTGCCTGAAGGCTGGACTGATGACCTCACCATTCCGCTCCCACCTGGTCACACCGTCACCGAGATCGTCGATTTCGTCATTCAATGTGGCCTTCAAGGTGTGCCTGATGACGAAACGGAACAGCGTTTGCTCGAAAAATTTTGCCTTGCCGAAGAAGATGCCGCCTTGGCGAGAGATCGGGTTTACGGTGGCATCGTCAGGGCGGCCACACGCAGCATCGAGAACCGGCCGGACCAGCGCAAAGACCCCTTTGCCTGTGCGAGCTTCGATCGCGCTTCCAAGGACCCTTCCATCATTGCAACAATCTATCCGCAATACGCGAATCCAGGTGATCGCCAAGCCTGACCACCCCTGACACAGAGTTTCTCACACTTTACCTCACGGCTTCCCCTGCCTCCCGATCAACCACCGAAGCGTCGCCATCTCCCCGAACGTCTTCTGCCGGTCAAAGTAAATGCCCAACTCCTGCTCGGACAGCGTAGGGAATATGCTCCCCCCTTGCTGCCCCAATTCCAAGATAGTCTTCCGCCGTTGCTTCAGCGCCTCCACCTCGTCCGCCACCGTCCGTCCGGAATTGTCATACGCACTCGCCGGATTCATGGACGCCAGCATCTGATTTTGGATCGCGATGCCGACGAGCTGTTTCAGCAGGGAATTATCCACCGTTCCCTCCTCAAAACGCTGGCCCAGATTCAATCCGATCTGTCGCGCCGCCAGCGCCGAATCAAGATCGCCTGCCTGTTGATAGAGCCCCGCCAAGTCGTTCACCTTCCGGCCCAGATCGCGCAACTCCTGCAAGTGCGGCAGCAGCAGCCCCGTCGCCGCCAATGCCTTCGCTTCCGCATCCGAATGGCCTGCAGCCCGGTAGGCTTCCTCGGCGGATTGGATGAACTCGCGTGAGTAATCCTGCCAGGCACCCTTGCCGCTCGCAGCCATCAGCTCCTGGACGGCGAGGTCCGTGTTGCCCGCCTTGAACGCCTCCTGCGCCGCGAGGTAATTCGCCATCGCATTGTCCGGCGCGGATTGCTTCAGCGCTTCGATCCGCGCCTGCCGCTCTTCCGGTGTGGCGCTATGGAAGAGCGCCGTGAAATTCACCTGCGGATCGTTCGGGAACTTTTCCAGCGCCTCCTTGAGCAATTCCTTGTCCCCGCTGGTGCGGAACGCCGCCAGCAAGCTTTCCGCATTGCGCCCGTTCGCGGCGAGATAACCCGCCAATTGCGGGGTGGTTAACCGGTTCGTGCCGCCCTTCTCCAGCCATTCCACCAGTTGCGCCACCTTGTTTTCCTCCGTCGGGGCCGCCTCTTGGGGCGCGGTTCGTAAACGTGGGGCGGGCAGACGAGGTCCTCTCGCCTGTTGGGACTGAATGGTTTTTGGCGCGGGCGCGATGCTTGTGACCACGATCTGAGAACCAGTGGAACCAGTCCAGAGCAGCCAACTGGCGAGCACAACGAACGCGGCGATGACGGCAATTTTCATACGAAAACCGGAAACCAATATCATTTCGGGTCTGCCCAGTGGAATGCCCAAACAGCATCCAGGTTCAATTTCTTCCGCTGATGATTAACCAGACAAAGGCAAACCACAATCACCACGCTCGCTTCCGCACAATCAAACTTGACGGATTCCTGCCGCAGATGAGTCACCTAACCCGTTGGAAAGCGGCGCGCGGAAAGGTGGTGTAAGGTGAAATTTTGGCTTTTCGGGCCGGGCCACGCAGCCTTGGGGGAGTTCCCCCGGTTATGCTCCCGGGCATTCGCGGATAGTTTGAGCGAGTGCAATATCTATCAAACCGGTCGGTCGGAGTTTCTGCCGCCACACCGGGTCTAGCTCCGCAGAACTCGTCCATTGTCCGCAGTCTCGCTCTTTTCCTGCTGGCCTTGCTCCTTCCCCTCCAACTCGCTCGCGCCGGTGAATTGCCGGTGGACCTCCGTAGCGCGGGTAATTTCAGCGTGCTCGCCGGTTCGACCATCACCAGCGTTGGGTTTACCGTGGTGAATGGCAACATCGGTCTCTGGCCTGGCACGGCCGTCACCGGCTATCCTCCCGGCGTCGTCACCGGCAACACGGAGGTCAACAACCCCGTCGCGCAGGCCGCCCAAGGTGATCTGACCACCGCTTTCAATGACGCTGCCGATCGCTCCACCGCTCCCATCAGCGTGGCGGGCAACCTGGGCGGCCAGACCTTGCCCCCCGGCCTCTACAAGTCGGGCTCCTCGCTGGAAGTTTCCGCGGGCATCCTGACGCTCGATGGCCAGGGCGACCCCAATGCCGTCTTTATCTTCCAGATCGCCTCCAGCCTCACCATCACCTCGGGCATGCAAGTGATCCTCATCAACGATGCGAAAGCCGCCAATGTATTCTGGCAGGTCGGCACTTCCGCCACCATCGGCACCACTGCGGTCATGGTCGGTAACATCCTGGCGGACCAGTCCATCAGCCTCGCCACCGGAGCCACGTTGCAAGGCCGGGCCCTCGCCCGCATCGCCGCCGTCACGCTGCAAGGCAACATCATCAGCATGCCGCCGGTAGAAGTGCCTGCCCCGGAGATCGCCGTGGAACAGCCCCTCGCCCAGAACATCGCGGATGGCGGCCTTAAAGATTTCGGCCCCGTGAATGTCGGCGCCAATGCTGACCTCGTTTTCACCATCAAGAACACCGGCACGGCTGATCTGACTGGCTTGGGCATCACCATCGATGGCTTGGATGCCGCCCTCTTCACCGTCACGTCCAACCCCGGCGCTCCCGTGCCGGGTCCAAACGGTTCCACCACTTTCACCGTGCGCTTCGCCCCGCTGAGCGGTGGCCTCAAGGTTGCCGCCCTGCACATCGCGAACAATGACAACGACGAGAACCCTTTCGATATCATCCTCAACGGCAGCGGTGGCACCGCCCCGGAGATCGCCGTGGAGCAACCGCTCAACACGAACATTCTCGATGGCGGCAGCCGGAGCTTCGGCCTGGTGGCCGCTGGCTTCAATGCTGACCTCGTTTTCACGATCAAGAACATCGGCACGGCGGACCTAACCGATCTGAGCATCAACATCGACGGTGCGGATGCCTCCCAGTTCTCGGTCTTCGCCACGGCGGTCGCTCCGGTGAGCGGTCCCTTGGGCTCGACCACCTTCACCATCCGGTTCTCGCCGGCCAGCGCCGGGTTGAAAACCGCCGCCCTGCACATCGCCAACAACGACGCCAACGAAAACCCCTTCGATATCATCATCACGGGCACGGGCGTTACCGGTCCTGAAATCGCCGTGGAACAGCCCCTGAATACGAACATTCCCGATGGCGGCAGCAAAGGATTTGGCTCGGTCGCCGTCGGTGCCGTGGCGGATCTGGTTTTCACCATCAAGAACACTGGCAACGCCAACCTGACGGGGCTGGGCATCACCATTGATGGCCTGGATGCGACCCGGTTCACTGTGGTGACCACGGCCACGGCACCGGTAAGCGGCCCCTTGGGAACGACCACCTTCACCATCCGCTACACTCCTCTAGTGGCTGGTCCGCAGACCGCCATCCTGCATATCGCCAATAATGATGGCGACGAGAACCCCTTCGACATCGTCCTCACGGGTATCGGCACCGCAGCTCCGGAGATCGTCGTGGAGCAGCCCTTGGCCTTTGATGTGGCCGATGGCGGTGCGAGAAGCTTTGGCACCATCGTCACCGGTTTCAGTGCTGACCTGGTTTTCACCATCAGGAATACCGGCACCGCGAACCTGACCGGTCTCGGCATCACCATCGATGGCTTCGACGCCACCCAGTTCACCGTGGTGGCCACTGCGGCATCACCCGTAAGCGGCCCCTTGGGCTCGACGACCTTCACCATCCGCTTCACCCCAGCGAGCGCCGGGTTGAAAACGGCCGCGCTGCACATCGCCAACAATGATGCCAATGAGAACCCCTTTGACATCACCATCAGCGGTACCGGCGTTGACCCCGCACCCATCCTGAACGTCGTCGCCACCTCGCCCATCGTGCTGAATCCCCAGACGGGCCTGTATGAACAGATCGTCCGGATCAACAATACCGGAAACCTCGTGGCCAACGGCGCGCGGTTGCTCATCCAAGGCCTGCCCGTCGATGTGCTGGTTTACAATGCGAGCGGCAATGTCGCTGGCACGCCTTATCTCGAATATGCCCTGCCTCTCGAGGCCGGAGCGTTCGTGGATTTCGCGATCGAATATCGCCGGGACAGCCGGGTGCCCTTCGCCAACCCGATATTTACGATCCAATTCGGCATCGTGGACGTCCGCGAAGGCAATGGTCCGATCATCTCCATCGATCGCAGCCTGCAACTCGTCAGCGGCCGTTTCCTGATCGAATTCTCATCCACCCCGGGCACCACCTACGTGGTGCAATACACCAGTGATTTCATCACCTGGAAAACCGCCGTGCCTCCGATCATCGCCGTGGCCAACAAAGTGCAGTGGTATGATGACGGTCCGCCGAAAACCGAAAGCCTGCCGACCGAGTTGAATGCCCGCTTCTACCGCGTGCTGGTCCAGACCCCTCGCTAAGCCACACCTGAACATTATCGACCCTATGAAACGAATAGCCCTCTACACCGCCCTCTCGCTGTCCGCCCTCACGCCGCTGCTCACGCAAGCCCAGGATGGGAACGAGAACCTCAACCGCTTCAGCCTCGGCGCACGCTTCGGCATGAACTTCAAAAGCGCCTTCGGCAACACCGCCCTCACGCCCGCACCGGTGTTCAGCAGTCCCGGCGCTCCCGTCGGCGGCATCAACCACACGTATGATGACGGTTACAACCTCGTCGATAGCAGCGGCAACATCGGCGGCATGACGTGGAACTGGGGTTATCAGAACGCCTCCCAAGTGGTGGGTGATACGATCCAGATGAACTCCCTCTCCACCGTTAGCCCGGTGCTGCCTGCCCGCGACGGCGCCACGGATGATCCTCAACTCAGTGCGGAACTGACCTATCAACGCGTCATCGGCTTCTTTGGTGAGGGCGATGCCGGCCGCTGGGGTTTTGAAGCGGGCTTCGGCTACACCTCGCTCAGTCTCCACGACCGCCGTGGGGCAAACGGCCTGAGCACCTTGATCACCGACACCTATCAGCTCAACGGCGTCATCCCGCCATTCCCCGGCTACGGTGGCACCTTCGCCGGTCCTGGTCCGCTCCTTGGCGATCTGCCGGGCCGCACCACGACCGTCATGGTGGACAGCTTCTCGAGCAGCCATGAATTGAGCGGTGATCTGTTCACCATCCGCCTCGGGCCTTTTGCGGAATGGTATCTCACGCCCAAACTGAGTTTCGCCGCCAGCGTCGGTATCACCTTGGCTCCGGCCATCGTGGATTATGATTTCAACGAAGTGACCACCACCTTCGGCGTGACGACGGCCGTCAGCGGTCATTCGTCCAAGACGACGTTGCTGTATGGTCCGTACATCAGCACCACGTTCCGCTATGATTTCACCCCGAATTTTGGGGTGTATATCGGCGCGCAATTCCAGAGCCTGAACAGCATGGAGCAAACCATCGGCACACGGTCCGGCCGGCTGGATGCGAGCGCGACCTTCTACGCGACGACGGGGATATCCTGGAGCTTTTGAAGCAGCCATGATGATCCGTCCTTACCCTCTTCAGAGAAGCCGGTGCCCAGTTTCTGGGTCACCACTAAAGGCTTACCCGAAGGCTAGTTAGGCCGCTGGCGCCGGGTCGCTTCAGTTGTGTGCAGCGACACGCAACGCCAGTTGCTGAAACCATTCCTGCAACCATCTAAAAGTGGTTGCAGGATTTTTCATTTCTTCACTTCAAGCCTGCACAACTTGAAAATTCCTCCCTGACCCTGCGATCATTATCTGCTAAAGTAATCCCATGCTCATCAGCTACTGGTGCCCAGCCTGCCACGCCTTGCACGGGAACGATGCCATCCGCCAGCCCGAAACCGCCGGTGGCCCCTGGCGTTGCCGTGTCACCGGTGCCGCCGTGGTGGTACGCGGCATCCCCGATGACCCGGATGATCCCGCCTACGGCACCCCCCGGTGTCGCCTTTGTCAGGCAGCAGTTAAAAACCCGGCGTCACCCTGTCCTGAATGCGGGACCCCACCCGGTTGATGAATTCGAAGGAGTTTAAGACTGCCAAAAGAACACCTGCGGTTCCACCCGCCCGCCACCGCACGTTCGCTGCCAGTCACGCCGGTGGTAAATTTCTTTTGCCCGTATCCGCCAATCCCGGCAGATTCCCCGCGACGAAAGCGGCATGTTAACCACGTTGCGCATCAAGAACCTCGCGCTGGTCAGTGACCTGACGGTGGAATTCCGCCCCGGCTTCAACGCCCTCACCGGCGAGACCGGCGCGGGCAAGTCCATCATCATCGGCGCGCTGAACCTGCTGCTCGGTGAGCGCGCGGACCGCACCCTCATCCGCAGCGGCACCGATGGCTGCACCGTGGAAGGCGCCTTCGATGTTTCGCAACTCAAGGCCCCGCTCAAAGAATTTCTGGACGAGAACGGCCTCGAACCGTGCGAAGAAGGCCAGCTCGTCATCAAGCGCACCTTCACCGCCACCGGCGCCAACCGCCAGTTCGTGAACGGCTCGCCCACCACGCTGAATGCCCTCGGCTCGCTCGGCGAATGGCTCGTGGACATGCACGGCCCGCATGATCACCAGTCTCTCCTCCACGCTTCCAAGCAGTTGGAGATCCTTGATTCCTTCGGCGGCCTGGCCGAAGCCCGCGCCCAGTTCGCCGCCTTGGTAAAACAACGCCAGCAACTCGAAGCGCAGAAAGCCGACTTGGTCGTAGATGAGCGCACCTACGCGCAACAGCTCGACCTTTTGCGTCATCAGGCGAACGAGATCACCGCCGCCCGCTTAAAGCCGGATGAGGAAGCCGGTCTCGATGAAGAATTCCAACGCGGCACAAATTCCGCCCGCCTCATCGAACTCAGCCGCAACGCTCTCGGTGTGCTTTCCGAGGCCGAGGGCAATGTGATGGACCAGCTCGGCGCCATCGGCCGCACCTTGCACGAACTGCAACGCATCGATGCCTCCACCGCTTCCCTTGCCGAACAGCACGAAGCCGCTGTCTCCACACTGAATGATTTGCAACACGCGCTTACGCAATACGTCGATCGCGTGGACATCGACCCTGAGCGACTGGCAGAAGTCGAGCAACGCCTGAACCTCATCCATTCGCTCAAGCGCAAATACGGTTCCACGCTCGCGGATGTCATCGCCTTCGGTGCCGAGAGCGCGGACAAGCTACGTCAGTTAGAGAGCCGCGATGCCGAACTCGAACGCATCAACAACGGCATCACCAAGCTGAACAAGCAGATGCTCGAAACCGGCAAGGACCTCAGCGTGAAACGCAAGAAGCTCGTGCCCAAGTTGAGCAAAGCCGTCGTTACGCAACTCAGCGACCTCGGTTTCAAACAAAGCCAGTTCGATGTGCGCATCGAGAGCGCCACCGAAGTCTCCGCTGACAAACTCCCCGCCAGCTCCGGTTTGGACACGATTGAATTTCTCTTCGCCCCGAATCCCGGCGAGCCTGCGCATCCACTTCGTGCCATCGCCTCCTCCGGCGAAATGGCCCGTGTGATGCTCGCGCTCAAGACCGTCCTCGCCGCGCACGACCAGATTCCTGTGCTCGTCTTCGATGAAGTCGATGCCAACGTCGGCGGTGAGACCGCGAATGCCGTCGGTGATAAGATGCGCCAGATCGGTGCAAACCGTCAGGCCCTTTGCATCACGCACCTTGCTCCGGTTGCTGCGTGTGCCGACGCCCACTACGTCGTCTCCAAGCACGTCGCCGATGGCCGCACCACCACATCCTTGGAATTGCTCGATGAAAAAGCCCGCGTGAGCGAGATCGCCCGTATGCTCGGCGGCCAATCCGCCGCCGCCCGCACCCACGCCGAATCCCTCCTCAAAAGCGCGAAGCGCAAATAACCCTTATCCCGGTAGGGCAAAGCTGCCGCTTTGCCCTGACTATTTCTTCGACACCCGAACCCAACCGGCAAGCTCTATGGGAAGATAAACTATAGTATTGGACTTCCAGGCAGGAAAGGCATGAGTGCGGTTTTGGAGATGTTCGGGTAAGCGGTGAACAGAGAAATAACCGCTAGTAGCACAAGGCTCGCAATGCAGAATGATCGCAGGTTTTTCCTCTTATCATTGGTGCATATGCTACGCCATATTGCAGTCAGGCCTGTTATCAACGGAACGATGGCAAAACAGGCGAATAAGTTTAGCTGTGCGCCGATGCAAAAATGAAGAACCAAAAGGCTCAGCAGAACAGCAGGGAGACCAAAGCATAAGCCGGAAATAAGATCGCCCCTGTCTTTCGTGCACAGAATCCCGAAAGAGCCGGAAATAAAAGCAGCGAGCAGGAGGCCGCTAAGGATGACAAACCAAACAACTATCATGCAGATTCCCTTTGCTGCCTAACATGGCAGAATGGGAGGCTTCTAGCAAGAGCACTCGGCAATGTATGGATTCCAAAATCTGTCCTCAAAGCATTCAAGCCCGCCGAAAAAGTGCTTTGGCGACAACGCATGCGTGCCCTCACCCCCCCACCGCCTCCGCCACACTCATAAACTCCCACAACTGCCGCGCATTCTGAATGACGCTCTCCGGCGGCGCCTGTTGCGCATACGCCAGCCGCGTATAAAACCACGCCAGTTGCCGCACATCCTCCGCCAGTAATGGTTCCTTCTGCGCCAGCCGGTTGGCGAACTCATACGGCGTCTCCCCATGCGCCCGCGCATTCCGATGATCTACCGCCCAGCATTGTAGCGCTTCAAACGTATATCTCACCAGTTCCTCAGTCGCCATCGCACTCGCCTGACCCGTGTTGAATGGATTACTGAACTCGCTGAAATGCCGTTTGGGTGCTTCTTGCTTGGCTGGCACTAATGCCTCCGGCCGCGGCGGCCGTTTCAACGCATCCAGTAGATCGCGGAAAAATTTGCAAATCGCCTGCCACATCGAGACCAACGTCTGCTTGATGATCTGTCGATATCGCCAGATGAGGTAGAGCAGCGTCAGCGCGAGCAACCCGTAGATGATCCACTTGATCCAGTTCGTCTTCTCTTCCTGCGGCGTCAAGGTCGGCTGCTCTGTAGGATTCTCCGGCCGCTGTCCTTCGCCATCCTTCTTCCCTTCGTTGGAAACTTCGCCTTTCTTCGCGTCATCTTTCTGTTCGCCAGATTCAGCCTTTTGCTTTCCCTTGCCTTCACCTTTTTCATCGCCCTCGCCAGTCTTGCTCTTGCTGTCACCCTTCTTCTCGCCGCCGCTACCTTTCTCTTGTTCTTCACCCTTGGGCTCACCTTCACCCTCGCCCTTGCGCTTTCCCTCACCTTCCGCCGCTTCTCCCCCCAGAATGGAATATTTCGATGCTTTTAACTCCAGCTCCTTGCTCACCTTGTTGACGATATCCGGCAACGTGAATCGCGCATTCGGCCGCGGCAGCAACAGACACGCACCCATCACCAACGCCGCGAGTATCACCCCGTAGATCATCCACGACCCCGTGATGATCACCGGCATCTCTAGCCGCCGTTGCCTCAAATAACGGCGCAAACCCAGGAAGCTCGTCAGCAACAACAACACCAGCGAAGCCGCCACATAAACGGCGAGCAACGTGAAACCCAGCCGCCGATCTGGCGAATCCACCGAACCGAACTTCAACTGCCCGATACCGAAGAGCGGCAACGCCAGCAGCGAGAACAAGATGATCCAGATGCCCGGGGCGTGCGGCTGGCCTTTGCGATTGGCCTGGCTGCCGAAGAGATGCTGCCACCACAACCGCCGTTTGCGCCGCAGTTGATGTTTCTTCGTCTCCGCCTCCGCTTCCTTCGCCGCTTCACCACCGAGCCCCGAAGCTTCCAGCAATCCTTGCCCCGACGAATCCTCGTCATCATCGATCAACGTGCAGTCCCACGTGAGCTGGCTCGTGCACCACCAGATGAAACAAAGAATCGCCAGCAAGATGAACAACGGCACGCCAAACCCCAGAAAGCGCCAGAAGAACACCGCGATGGCGCTGCCCAACAGCAGCCCATATATAGCCGACCGTTCCGTGCTGTATTGGATGCCGATACGCGAGGTCAGCACCGACGCCAGCACGAACCAGCATAGCGCCCAGTTCACCCGCGACGCATACCGCCCGCTATACCCGATCTTCGCGAGGAACAGCGCCAGACTCCCCGCCATGATCATGATGACGAGCGGGCAGACCAGGATCACCAGATGATCCACAATCGTTTTCTGCGGCGGTGGCTGATATTGACTCATCGCCACACCTCACTCGCGCACAAGGACGACAATCCGGCCTCGTCGAAAATCCAGCGGAACTCGACACCTTCCGCCAATAACCGCTCCGCCCATACCGGCGGTCTCGCCCAATCGTGATAATCCTCGTCCCCGAACGTGATCATCACCGCAAACACCTTGAAGCCGCCTCGTTGCAACGCCCCCAGCGCGAACGCCATCTCCTCCGTGATCTGCGGCACCACCACCATGACTGTCGTATCGCGGGACATCCGCGATTCCACCTCGTTAAGGAGTTGCGAGAGCGTCAGGCCGTCGTTCCATTCCATCCGCGCCAGCGTTTCACGCAAATGAGCAAAATGTTCGTCTCCCGTGTTCGCCTCCAGGATGACCGGACGCAAGCGGTCCGGCCGTGACGTCGGAGCGACGACCTGTTGCGCCGCATCGCGTGTGGTGAACTCAAATCGCCAGCCCTCCGTGGCCACGCGCTCCGCCGCATCCCGTGCATTCGAGGCAAAAGCGAATTGTTCGCCTAGTTCATAGAGCGTGTTCGCGATGGAGACGATCGTGGTCACTGCCAGTTCCGCGCGGTACTCCGCTCCCGGTACATTGAAATTATCTCGCTGAAAATCCAGCACCAGCGTGGCCCCGGCGATGCAGGAAGGCTCGAAGGTCTTGCATTGCAGCACTCCCGTGCGGGCCGTGGCCCGCCAGTGGATACGATTCAGCGCATCTCCATCCATATACTGGCGGACACCCGAGATACGCGCTGTGTCTTCAAAGAGCCGGTGCGTCAGCCGTATCTCACCCAGCGGTCGGTGCGACGCAACGTCATATCCCTCCAACGGCACGACATGCGGCAGCACTGTCACATAATGCGGCAAGGTCAGCACGCGATAGCGCCGATGCAGCCCAAACAAATCTCCGCTCTCTACCAATAACGGCCCGATCTGATAATACCCCCGGCGCAGAAACGTGATGTCATACGAGATGACCTTTTCGCCACGTGAAGGGATGCGCACCAGTTGCATGCGCGAACCATCGAGCTTCAGTTGCGCCGGACTCGCCTGAAGCGCTTCCTTGGGCAGCGAATCTTCCAGCAACGCCCACGGCACTGCGAGCGGGCTGCTGTTGCTCAGCGTCACTTCCACCGGCAGATTGCCACCTACTTCCAATTGCGTTTCCCAGCAGCGCCGTTTCGCGGATAGACTTTCGATCCACGTGCGCGCCAGCAACCGGCTGACGAAGAGCACGCCCAGTAGCACATACATGGCATAGACCAGCAGTTCGAGCCGCAGGACCAGCCCGGCCACCAGCAACACCAGCGCTCCGAAGATCCATTTCATCGTCTCATCGTGTCCGGGAGCAGTGGCACCGCCACGCGCCGCAACACTTCTTCCACGACGCCCGCCGCTGTGACTTTGCGCAGCCGGCTTTCCGGCTTGAGGATCAAACGATGCGCCAGCACCGCCGGGGCGATCTGTTTCACGTAATCCGGCAGGATATAATCATCACCCTGGATCGCCGCCATCGACTGCGCCGCGCGGAAGAGCGCCAGTGTCGCGCGCGGGCTGCCGCCCAAGCGCACCGCATCATGCTCGCGCGTGCCGCGCACGATCTGCAAAATATAATCCCGCACTTTCTGATCCGCCTGCACCTCACGCACGGCCTGCTGACACGCCACGATTTCTTCTGCCGTCACCACCGCTCCGAGCGAATCGATCGGATGGGCCGTGCGCAGCCGGTCGATCATGCGTCCTTCCTCTTCGTAACTTGGATAGCCAAGACTGAGCCGCACCAGGAAGCGATCCAGTTGCGCCTCAGGCAGCGGGAAAGTTCCCTCATGGTCCACCGGATTCTGCGTGGCGATGAGGAAGAAGGGCCGCTTCAATTCATAGTTCGTACCGTCCACCGTGATCTTCCGTTCCGCCATCGCCTCGAGCAGTGCTGATTGCGCCCGTGGTGTGGCGCGGTTGATCTCATCCGCCAGCGCGATCTGTGCGAAGAGCGGTCCCGGACGAAACTCGAACTCCGTCGTCTTAGGATTGAAGATGGATGCGCCCGTGATATCGCCGGGCAAAAGGTCCGGCGTGCATTGCAGCCGTTTGAAATTACAACCGATACTTTGCGCCAAGGCCCGCGCCAGCATAGTCTTCGCGACACCCGGCACGTCCTCCAGCAGCACGTGACCGTCGGCGAGCATCGCCATCAGCGTGAGGGTGATTTCCTGCCGCTTGCCCACGATGACCTTTTCCACGTTATCGATGATGCGCGTCGCGACGTGGCTGGTACGCATCAGCTCCTCATTGCCCATGCGCGCCGCCCGACCTTGCGCCGGCACGCGCACGACTGAGCCTTCCGGCAAGACGAGCGTGGTCGGTCCGCCGCAGGAAGGGCATTCCACCCGCTGGCCGGCCATCTCCACGGGGAATTCGATATGTTGCGCGCAATGGCTACAAGTGCTGACAGGCATGATCGGTATATGTTTGGCTAACGTTTGTCTCTCGGCTCCGGACACAGTGGAGCCCTCGCGGATTAGACCGGGCTGCGGCAGGCTCGTTCTGTGGACCCGTGAAAGATAGCGCCGAGACCGCCGCTTGCACGCGCAAACACACCACCGCCCCGGCTCTGTTGTTCTCTTCAACATTCGGGCGCCAGTGTGCGCGGATTTTTGATCACGCGTTAGCCTTACATCGGCTACATCCCACTACATCCACACAAAATTTCAAAAATGACACCGGATGGACTATTGAAAGTCAGTTCATTACTCTCGCTGGCATTCGTATGTCCGAACTGTCATCCGCCCAAGCCATCGACCAGCTCTGCCTCCAATGCGGCATGTGCTGCAATGGCGTACTCTTTCGCGATGTCGAGTTGCAACCGGGTGATGACGGGCAGAAGCTGAAGACATTGGGCATGCCTGTAAAGGGGAAGGCTCAATCGGGAAAATTCAACCAGCCCTGTGTAGCCCTAGGTTCGGACTGTCGCTGCCGCATCTACGCTGACCGCCCTTCGCGATGCCGCCAGTTCGAGTGTGCCTTGTTGCTGGAGGTGATGGCGGGCCATACGGAAACGGAACCTGCACTGAAACTCATCCGCTCCACGCGTCGAAAGGCCGACAAGGTCCTCAAGCTGATGCGCGAGATCGGGGATCAGAGCGAATCCGTTTCCCTTAGTGTCCGCTTCCGTAAGCTGCGCCAGCGCTTTGAGTCCGGTGACCTCGCGGATTGGTTGGAAGAAAAGAGTGAAGAGGAACTCTACGATCTGTACGGCCAGCTCACCATCGCTGTGCACGAGTTGAATTGCGTCTTAAGCGAGAAATTTTATCCGCAGAAATAAATGGAGCGTGCCCGTCCTCGGGCACAGCAACGTCCCTCAGCAAGTTCGCTACCGAACAACATCGTTGCTCGGAAGAGTAGAGCCCCTCTTCAACTCAATTCGTCGGCCGCGGCAACGTCCGCCACTTCACCACCACGCCATTCTGGAAAACAATCTCCGAGCTGATGTAATCCCGAGCGTTATAATCCCGGTCGAGGTACCGCTCCAGATATACCCGGCCATCCCGCGACACCTCGCGATACGACCAGTAGCGGCTCTCTTCCAGCGTCGTCCCGTGATAAAGCCACGTCGTCGTCCGTCCCGTTTGATCCTCGCTGGTGACCACTTGGGCGGGCTTGCCCCACGCGATGTAAACGGCATCTTCCGTCATGCCCACCTTGATCTGGCCTTGGTCCACGAGCGCCTTCTGTTCCGGCTTCAGCGCGGCATAGGCATCCGGTCGTTCGGCGCGGCGCGTCTCCACCGTACTGGACTTGCAGCCCGCCAAAACCAGTGCGCCCGCCATCAAGACTGTCAGATAAAGCTTCACGATAAAGATTGGACGCCGGAGCAGCCGGCCAGATTCAGCGAATCGACCTCAATGTATGCCCATAAACCATTTGCTGTAAAGGGCACCAAGGGATAGATTCCGCACCATTATGGCGACTGAAAGTTCGGCAAATTCCAGCCAGGCATGGCTTTATTTTTCTTTGATGACGGTTCTTTGCTGGGGCGTTTACGGGCTCCTGCTGCACACCGGCCAGCTCAGCATCAACCCCGGCGGTGATGCGACGATGAACCGGTACAAGGCGTTCCTCTTCGTAGGCATCGCCTACTTCCTGGTCGCCGTGCTCGCACCGCTGGCCTTGCTGATGATGAAAGGCGCGGCTTTCTCCGGTTACACCAGCAAGGGCATGTGGTGGTCGCTCATCGCCGGCATCGCCGGTGCCATCGGCGCGTTCGGTGTGCTGCTGGCTTTCGGGGCCAAGGGCTCGCCCACGGTCGTCATGTCCATCATCTTCGCCGGTGCGCCCATCGTGAACGCCGTCGTGGCCATCATCCTGCATCCGCCCGCCGGTGGCTTTGGCACCATCAAGTGGCAGTTCTACGTGGGCATTGTCCTCGCTGCTGCCGGTGGCGCGATGGCGACCTATTTCAAACCGCCGCCGCCCTCCCCGGCCAAGCCGGCCGTAACCCAGGCGTCTGCGGCTCCTTCGGCGCCGAAGGCGAACAACTAATTCCCCCGCGATGACCAACGGCTTTCCCAACCGTGACGTCATCGCCCGGGAACAGCTCGCGTCCCTGAATCGGCTGCTGGAGGTCATCCACGCCGGGAACGCCTTCTATCAGGAAAAGTTCGTGGCCGTGGATGCCCCGCATCGCGTGGCTTCCCTGGCGGATTTTAGCGCCCGCTTTCCCTTCACCACCAAGACCGAGCTGGTGGCCGATCAGGCGGATCATCCGCCCTTCGGCACGAACCTTTCCTTCCCGCTGGAACGCTATACGCGCACCCACCAGACCAGTGGCACCACCGGCAATCCGCTGCGCTGGCTGGACACACCGGAGAGCTGGGACTGGATGGTGACAAATTGGGCGGAAGTTTTTCAGGCCGCCGGCATCACCAGCAAAGACCGCATTTTCTTCGCCTTCTCCTTCGGCCCGTTCATCGGCTTTTGGCTGGCGTTCGAGGCCGGTGAACGCATCGGCTCCATGTGCATTCCCGGCGGCGGCCTCAGCACTGCGGCGCGCTTGCGCTCCATGATCGCGCATCAGGCCACCGCGCTTTGCTGCACGCCTACGTATGCCCTGCACCTCGCCGAAGTGGCCGCGCAGGAAAAGATCGATGTCGCCCAGATACCGCTCCGCACTGTCGTCGTGGCCGGTGAACCGGGCGGCAGCATCCCGGCCACTCGTGAACGGCTCGGCAAGTTGTGGCACGGCGCCCACATCTTCGATCACCACGGCATGACCGAGGTCGGCCCGGTGACCTTTGAATGCCCCGCCCAGGCTGGTGTTCTCCATGTCATCGAACCCGCCTTTTACGCCGAAATAGTGGATATTCAAACCGGTGTGGCCGTCTCGCCCGGCACCAGAGGTGAACTCGTGCTGACCACCTTGGGCCGTGCGGGTTCACCGCTCCTGCGCTATCGCACCGGTGATCTGGTGAAAGCTCAAGTGCGGCAGGTTAACGAACCCTGCGCCTGTGGTCGTCACACCCTCGCTCTGGAAGGCGGCATCCTGGGCCGCGTGGATGACATGATCGTGGTGCGCGGAGTGAATGTTTACCCAACCGCCGTGGAATCCATCGTCCGCGATTTCCCTGAAATCGCCGAATACCGCGTCCGCGTGACCCAGAAACAATCCCTTACGGAATTGAAGTTGGAGATTGAACCCGTGAGCGAATGCACCGATACGAAAGCCTTGGTGCAACGGCTCCAAAAGGCGTTTCAAGAATCCCTCGCCTTGCGGGTGCCGATCGAAGTTTCCGCCACCGGTTCTTTGCCGCGTTATGAATTGAAGGCCAAGCGCTGGGTGGTCGAGTAGATTCATCACTCTGCCACCACGCGGAAAAACTTGCTGGAATCCCCGGTGGTTATTTCAGTTTCCAAGGGGATCAACATCTGATTGGTTGCCGGTATTGTCTGGATCGTTTGCCAGCTCTGCAAGTCACTGGAACTTTGGAAGAGATACACTGTCTGAGGACGCGCAATAGTCAGCCATGCCAGTTTCTTTTGAGTTTCGGATGACCCGCAGCTCCCGGGGTATCGAATGCTATTGGGTCCATCGGCCTTTCAAGGGCATCTATCGCATCTACTCCGTACCACGATACTTCATAGATATCATAGAACAATCCCATCCCATTGCCATGCTGGGCGCACCCACCGCTTGGCAGCATGGTTCCGATGGCATTCTGCGGGCCGGACCTTTGGGTGAACTTATCCCGGCGGAAACATTGCTGGGTCTGGTGCAGGCGCATTTGAATTCCGCTGGGAGCTTGGTGGGTGTCATCCCTGTCTGCGCGATAACTCACCCGAGAGCCAGAACTTCATGGATTTGGCGGCGGAGAAGTTCTGGCCGTATCACGCAGCGGAAGAGTGGCCGGAGCTTTTGCGCGAAGCGGGCTTTTAAGCCGCAAGCATCAAAGCCGAGTTTGTTCCAATACCTCAATTCGCGATGTCTACATTGACGGGCAAACTTTACTTCGCTCCGTTCGCCGAATTGTTTCGCGCAGTGGAAGCCTCGGGCTACGGAGCCAATGAAGTCGGCTGGAGTGAGTTGCGGTTCATCGCCCAAGGCGGGGATTGAATGGCGACAGCGTTATCAAGGCGCCGCCACAGCCCCCGTCGTCTGCTCCACCGCTGGCTTCTCCTTAAACAATCCCGGCAGCCACGTCGTGAGCGCCGGGATGTAAGTGATCAGCAACACGCCCACGAATAGAATCCCCAGCATGGGAATCACGGAGCGCATCACTTCCACGAGCGGCTTCTTGAAGCGATAGGAGGAGAGCAGGAGGTTCAGGCCCACCGGCGGAGCGAGGAAGCCGAGTTCCATGTTCGCCAGGAAGATGATGCCGAGATGGATGGGATCAAGGCCCAACGCCACACCGACGGGCACGAGCAACGGCACGAC